>JALQWO010000037.1:5177-12554 GCA_023258655.1 Bacteroidia bacterium | reverse complement strand
ACAGTTAGAGCGGAAGTCGTTCTTCGCAGCATCTACCCACGCTGGGTTGTCGATACGGTTGTTTGGACCTGCCTTGGGATCTCCAGCCCAACCACTGTAGCTTGAGTAGCCCGTAGTCGCCATACACCAATATTGGTTAGGTACATTGATATAGAAAGTATTGCGATCAACTTCCTTCAAGTTGGTGGCACTGGCATTGTATAAATAGGCTCCATACACGTAATAGGGTGATTTGTAATCCCCAATGTTACCCACGAAATACACAGACGACTGCGACTCTTGCATCACATAACCATAAGAGAAGTGTGAACCATAACTGGCATCATAGTGCAAAGTGTTTTGACGAATATTTGCAGTCACACCTGAGTTATAATTGTAGGTGTAGATGTTGTAGTTACCGTAATAGCCGGTATTATTGGCCATCAAGTTTGAGTTGAATTCCAAGTTGTACAGGTAGTACAAATAGAAGCAATACAAGTACCCTTGGTTCTTGCTGTAGTTAGTACCTGTGTTGTTGTTCACAATCTTGTTGCGGTTGATCTTCCAGCTAGCATAGTAGTATATCTGAGCACCATAGAAGTAGTACCCTGACCAGTTGTTCTGGATCACGTTATCCTCAAACAAGTTCCAAGAACGGTAGGTGTTGTAGATGTAATACAAATAGTATACATAAGCGTAACCGGTACCAGCTTGACCAAAATAGCAGTTTTGCACCGTATTGCCGATGAAATTGTAATCTGAACCATAGTTCACATAATAAGGATAAACGCTGTAACCACTGGCATATGTCTGGATGTTATCCAACATATTGCTCGTTACATCCACCACATAGTTGTAGTAAAGGTAGTTTGCGTATGTATAGTAGTACACCATGATATTCTTTTGTGTATTCTTATCGATCACAAAAGGATAGGTTGTTGTACCATAGTTATACATCGCATAGATACCGTACCAATAAGCCATGTAATTGGTGGTTGAGCTACTGCTCGCGCTCTTGTATGGCAAATCGTGCATGTTGTTACCACGGTATACGGTAGAACGGTTGGTACCATAGGTATAGTAACTGTAGATACCGTAAGGGTTGGTAGAAATCGCCGAGCTACTGGTGGCGTTATCACGACTGATATCGTTATCTGTAAATTGGTTACCATTGGTGTAATAGTTAATCACAGCCATGTAGTAGAAGTTCTGCATGGTATTCTTGGTGAAACTATTGTTATCGCCTGACGAACTGTAGGTGGATGTGTTACCCATACAAGAAATACCATAATAAGGACCAGCAGAGTTCGATGCCGTTGTTCTCATTAAGTTATTTGAAATGGTATTATAAATACCGCAGGTTACACTGGTAGCCGAAGTAGGACTGGTGTTGTAGTTTGAAAACGCTACATAGTAAGTACCCGAAGTAGCTGATGCCAAAGCACTAAATTCCAACGTACAGTTGTCGATCTTGTTGTAGTTCGATGCGTTGGTAAAACGAATCAAACCTGCATAAGAACCCGTTGTACTGTTGCGAATGGTTGCGTTTTTGATGGTCACATAATCGGCACCGTTAAAACTGATGGCCTCATAAGATCCACTGTAAGTGTAAATCTTACTACCACCGTCAATGGTGATGGTGTTTGTGCTTGACGCACCCGAGATGGCACCAAAAACTGGCTGTGTAGCACTGGTAATGTCGGTCTGCACCGTTACAGTTACAGCCCCACTCACCCCTTTGGTTGTCAAGGTCGTTGCCAAATCGTACCAGTTGTTGAAGTTGGTACCACTTGTAGCAGACGCCGAGTTGATGGTGTACGATCCGCTCAACTGTGCATTGGCAACCCCGGCCAAACACAGGAGCATCAGCAACAATTTCTGTTTCAAAAACATTGCTGACATGGTGAATTTGTAGTGTGTATTCATATGGTTTTTGTTTCCAATATTTATATAGTAATTACAATTTTCCATAACTGTAAAAAACTATTGATACTGCAATATCAAGAAGAAAAAACACTACATAGGAAAGTTATTTTAATATGTCATTTCACTGACGATGCTACAAAAAATAGATAATTATTGACGAAAATAAACCGAAACTGGTTATTGAAAACTTTTAACAACCTTTCATTTTTTTAGCACAATGAAAAAATACATAAAATGTTTTTTGAGGATTCAACGCATCATCGAAACCCATCTCACTCAAGGAAATTGTAATTGCCCCACAGTGGCAAACGACAGTTCGATTACTTTCCCATGAAAATAGAAGGATGTATTCCCATTACAGATGAAGAGCACAGGCGTTCGCTACCCGCATTCCATCGAGCGCCGCACTCATAATTCCACCCGCATATCCCGCACCCTCCCCGCAAGGATACAAATTACCAATCTCTGTGTGTTGCAACGATTCAGACAACCTTGGAATCCGAATCGGAGAAGATGTTCTTGACTCCACACCCACCAATATCGCTTCATTCGTGCGAAACCCTTTCATCTTTTTACCCAGCACAACAAGCGACTCCCGAATCCGGTTGTGTACTGCTGGCGACAAAACGCCATCAATCCCGCACGACACCAATCCGGGCAAATAACTATTTTCAGGCAAATTGGCACTCACTTTTCCTTGAATAAAATCCTCCATACGCTGGGCGGGTGCACTCAGACTTCCTGTGGCCTCAAACGCCGTTTTTTCCCAGTGCTGTTGATAGCGCAACGCACGCAATGCGCCGGCCTTTTCAAAGGGCGCAAAATCGCGATCGTCTACCGTTACAACATACCCCGAATTGGCAAACCTTCCATTGCGTTTGCTGGGGCTCCAGCCATTCACAACCACCTCACCGGCCGCGGTAGCGGCCGGTGCAATGATACCACCCGGACACATGCAGAATGAAAAAACACCCCGCCCTTGAATCTGCTCCACCAAACTATAACTCGACGGTGGCAAGGCATCGCCCCGAACTTCACACTTATATTGTATCTGATCAATCAGCTGTTGGGGATGCTCCAATCGAACGCCTATCGCGAAAGGCTTAGCCTCTATCGCCACGCCCGAGCGATCCAATAACTCAAAAACATCCCTCGCAGAATGCCCAGTGGCAAGCACCACCGCATTCACAACCAAGCGATCTCCACCCTGCAACACCAAAGACCGAATAGCACCGGCCTGAACATCGAGTCCATCTACCCTGGCATTAAACCGGACCTCACCCCCACAATCCTCAATGGATTTCCGCAAACCTTCGACCAACTGTGGCAACTTGTTTGTTCCGATATGCGGGTGTGCCTCATAAGTAATTGCCTCCGGCGCCCCGTGATCTACCAAGCAACGCAAGACTTTTTGGACAGGTCCTCGCTTATTGCTGCGCGTGTACAATTTCCCGTCAGAATACGTCCCCGCACCGCCCTCTCCAAAACAATAATTGCTCTCTGGATTGACCAATTTCTCTCGATTCATCAAGGCCAAATCCCTCCGACGTTCCTTGACCCCCTTGCCTCGCTCCAACACGATGGGCTTGTACCCCAATTCAATCAATTCCAACGCACAAAACAATCCAGCCGGACCGGCGCCCACAACATGGACCTCCTTGCACTGAGAAACATCTTTCAATTGAAATCCCAAATCCGCTACCCGCTCCTCACCTTTGCCATAAACTTCTGCCGTAATCAAGAAAAAAGGCTGTCTACCGCGGGCATCCAAACTCTTTTTCTTCCACACCACCAACCCGTTGGCCACCCCTGCTTCCTTGCAAAACTTGCGATTTACTCCAACCTCATCACCCAACTCTGCCGGGAGAAACTTCAATTGGATAGACTTGGGCATGCCACAAAAATACACACAGCGCTCCCTTTTCTCCCGCACAAATCCTTTTTTCAGGGGATTCTCTGCGATGATCCCCATGCATTTGTCGACAGTCCGTTCAAAAACACCTTGATTTTCCTAATTTTGCCCCATGAAAGAAGTGGTAGTCAGCGGGATTCGTCCCACCGGAAAATTGCACCTAGGCAACTATTTTGGCGCCTTCAAGAACTTTCTGAAACTACAAGAGCAATTTGACTCCTATTTTTTCATCGCCGACTATCACAGCCTAACCACCCACCCCACACCTGGCGACCTCAACGCATCGGTAAAACGGGTTTTGGCAGAATACATTGCCTTGGGATTAGACCCAGAGAAATGCACCGTTTACTATCAAAGTGATGTCCCCGAAACGGCGGAGCTCTATTTATTTCTCAACATGAATGCCTATTTGGGCGAATTGGAGCGCGTAACCTCATTCAAAGAAAAAGCGCGCACCCAACCCAACAACATCAACGCAGGCTTGCTCACCTATCCTGTCTTGATGGCTGCGGACATCTTGTTGCATCGTGGCGTGAAAGTACCCGTGGGCAAAGACCAAGAACAACACTTGGAAATGGCAAGGACTTTCGCCAACCGATTCAATCGCCTATACAACAATGAGTATTTCCCCGAGCCCCAAGCCTTTTCATTCGACCAGAACTTGGTCAAAGTACCGGGACTCACAGGCAGTGGCAAAATGAGCAAAAGTGCTGGCGAGGCGGACACCATTTATCTCGATGAAGAAGCTGCGGTTTTGAACAAAAAAATCATGCGCGCCGTGAGCGATAGCGGTCCAACAGAACCCGGAGCCCCCAAATCAGCGCCAGTACAAAACCTATTCGACCTCATGTCGCTCGTTTGCACCGCAGATACCATCCAATTCTTTGACGAAGCCCACAAGGCAGGCACCATCCGTTATGGGGATTTGAAAAAACAGCTGGCTGCGGACATGGAGATCTTCATCGCGCCGCTTCGCGACAAAATCCAGCGCACCTTGGGCGATGAAAAACGATTGAATGAAATTGCCAAATACGGGGCCGAGAAAGCCCGGGCATCGGCTCAAAAAACCTTGCGTGAAGTACGCGAAATTATCGGTTTTGGCCATCGTTAATCCCCATTGAAGGCCACCAATATCACTATTTCCATCGCTTTATACTAAATTGCACCCATGCTCAACGTTTCCCTGGTCATTCCCTTGTACAACGAAGCCGAATCCTTGCCCGAATTGCACGCTTGGATCGTGCGCGTTTGTAAGCAAGAAAACCTGACATATGAGGTATTGCTGCTCGATGACGGCAGTTCAGATTCTTCATGGGAAATCATTCAACGTCTCCGACAACAGGATCCCAACGTAAGGGGTTTCCGATTCCGGACCAATTATGGCAAGAGTGCAGCCTTGAATGTGGGATTTGCGGAGGCCAAGGGCGAGGTTGTTATCACCATGGATGCGGATTTGCAGGACTCTCCAGACGAAATACCGGCCTTGCGGAGCATGATTCTGGAAGAGGGTTATCATGTAGTGAGTGGTTGGAAGAAAAAACGTTATGACCCCTTGAGCAAAACCATCCCAACGAAATTGTTCAACTGGGCAACGCGCAAGATCAGCGATTTGGAATTGCACGATTTCAACTGTGGGTTAAAAGCCTACCGTAACGAGGTTGTTAAGAACATTGAAGTCTACGGCGAAATGCACCGTTATATCCCCGTCATCGCCAAATGGGCGGGATTCCCCAAAATTGGAGAAAAAGTGGTGGTGCATCAAGCGCGGAAATATGGACATACCAAGTTTGGCATGAATCGTTTTGTCAATGGCTTCTTGGATTTGATGAGCCTTTTCTTCATGAGCAAGTTTGGCAAAAAACCCATGCATTTTTTCGGACTGCTGGGGGTGTTGAGCTTCCTCATTGGCGCATTTACGGCGTGCTGGATACTCATAGACAAATTGATTTATGTAATGCAAAGCAAGCGGGCGCCGTTGGTTACGGACAACCCTCTTTTCTATATTGGCTTGGTAGCGATGATCATTGGAACACAGCTATTTTTGGCAGGTTTCATTGGTGAATTGGTGAGTCGTTCCAACCCAGAGCGCAACAACTATAACATCAAGGAAACAACCGATTGATGCGTTTTGAAGGCAAGCACATCTTGATTGTTGGTCCTGCCCACCCGCTGCGCGGGGGCTTGGCTACCTACAACGAGCGTTTGGCCAGAGAACTGCAACAAAAAAACAAGGTTACCCTGCTCACATTTTCCCTGCAATACCCCAATTTTTTGTTTCCGGGACAGTCGCAGTTCAGTGACGATCCAAAACCCGAAGATTTGGACATCGACATCGCATTAAATTCTGTGAATCCATTGAATTGGGTCAATACAGGAATAAAATACAAACGCATCAAACCCGATGTGGTCATCTTTCGTTATTGGATGCCCTTTTTTGGCCCCTGTTTTGGCACATTTGCTCGCATAGTGAAATCGAACGGCCATACACAAATCTTGGCCATTACAGACAACATCATCCCGCACGAACGCCGATTTTTCGACACCCCCTTTAGCAAATTTTTCTTGCCGGTATTGGATGGCGCGGTGGCGATGAGCAAAAAAGTTCTGTCCGATTTGCAGGAATTCCCCCTATCGAAGCCCGTGGCGAAAACCGCCTATCACGCACATCCGCTTTACGATAATTTTGGCGAAATTGTTGATCGCCAAGAGGCCTGCAAGGTATTGGACTTGGATCCCGCAGATCGATACATACTCTTTTTCGGGTTTATCAGACATTACAAAGGGCTGGATTTATTGCTTGAGGCGATGGCACTGTTACCCAACTCCCTGAGCGATGTAAAGTTACTCGTTGCAGGCGAGTATTACGAAGACGAGGCACCGTATAACGATATCATTGCCAACAAAGGAATCAGCGACCGGGTAGTTTTGCATACCAAGTTCATTCCCAACGGGGATGTTCGGTTGTATTTTTCGGTGAGTGACTTGGTGGCTCAACCTTATCGAAATGCCACACAAAGCGGAGTGTCCCAAGTGGCTTACCACTTTGAATTACCGATGATTATTACCAATGTGGGCGGATTGAGCGAGTTGGTACCCCACGGAGAAGCTGGCTGGGTGTGCGAACCTACGGCGGAAGCCCTGGCTGAGGCCATCGCTGCGATGTATGTACCCGATCGTCTTGCTACCATGCGCACCAACATCCATACATTGAAACAGCAATTCAGCTGGCCATCCATGGTTTTGGCTTTAGAATCCGTTACCGCTTAATCTCTTTTTTAATGACTTTTTCGTTCCAATTAAACTTGGCACGATTTTCATAGTCATAGGATTAAGAAAGGAGAAATCAACATGAAAAACCTCATTCAAAAATCCCTGGTTGTTTTGGCATTTGGACTGACCATTTTGCCCAGTGAAGCACAAACAATTCGAAGAGAACGCATACGCAGAGACCGCCGAGAAGACGTGCGCGACAGACGAGAGGATGTGAGAGATCGACGGGAAGATGTCAGAGACCGCAGAGAGGATGTACGCGATGCCCAGCACCAGGGTGGTCCGCTCGA
>JALQWO010000037.1:0-5078 GCA_023258655.1 Bacteroidia bacterium | reverse complement strand
TAGAATCGAAGATCGTAGGGATCGGAGAGAAGATGTTCGCGACAGAAATGAAGACAAAAGAGACCGCCGGGAAGACCGCCGGGATCGTCGCCGTAGGGGCACCTACACAACCCAACAACACCCTCAACCAAACATGCGTGTAGGGATCCAAATCGGATACAGCAATAGACCCTGTTGGAGTCAAAACAGCCCAACAATACGGCGTCATCCCCGCCATTATCCTCACCATTATCCTCATCATCATTGTGGACATCGATCAAGATTTCACTATCGCCGATAGTGGCATTTCAATAAAAAGTTTGAACGCCCATGAACAAATTCATGGGCGTTTTTGTTAATGTAACCATATGGTTATCATTGGATAACACACCATTCCCAATTTGCACACAAACCCAACGCACAGCCTATGTTAAACACTACTTTGCTCAACGGAACAGAAGTAATGGAAATTTCCGGTTACATCTTTGTCGGAGGAATTTGGATTCCTTTGGGGTAATTTCATCCAGCATTAACTATCTTTGCACCTCCTTAGAGAGGTGTCCGAGTGGTCGAAGGAGCACGCCTGGAAAGTGTGTATACGCCAAAAGCGTATCGAGGGTTCGAATCCCTTCCTCTCTGCAACCCAATGCCCCAGCCGGGGCATTTTTTGTTGAACGAATCTGTTTGCGGGCAGCGAACAAGCGAGTGAAACAGAAAATGAACCGTGCGACGAAGGAGCGGGCTTTGGATTAGTACCACCCCCGGGATCACGAGCGCAGCGAGTACTCCCTTCCTCTCTGCAACAAACCCTGTTTTTACCCCTTTTTTCCGGAATCGAAGTAGATTTATCGCCAGCGTTTTTCACAAACAAGACGACCTAACAATATTGTAAAAATTACAATATTGTCCTATCTTCGTTTTCTGCCCTAAGGCAGAAAACCGTTTGAAAACCTACCTCTCCCTTTCCTCAGCCCTCTGGGTGCTATTACTTGGAGTATTTTTCCGCCAAAACATCCATGCGCAAACCATCAAAGTGGGCAGCGGAAGCTACACCAATACCTTCCCAGGCACGGATGTCGCCGGTAGAAACGGATATCCATCCGGCACCCCCTACCTCATCGACTCTCTGAAAAGCAAACCCGTCCCAACCAATGATTGGTGGTCGGCCAAAGTCAAAAATGCCCATTGCGACAACCTATTCAATTACCCACTCACCCTGAAAACGGTGAATGCCGGCTTGGTGACATCCTACATTCCCTGGGGCGTGATTTCCGACATCGAACCCATAACCACCGGAGTCACATCCCTCAATCACAGCGCCCCCTATATCTCGCACTACAGCGATTGGCTCATAACCATTGAATGGAAAAGTGGCGGACATCGATTCCAAACCACAGTTGGCATGGGCATGCCCTTCCTCTACTACCAAAAAGATAGTGCCGACGAAGCCTCCATCAAAATCAACAGCGGCACAGCCACCATCGCCAACGAGAAAATCATCATCGAAAATGCCTACAACGGCGCCGATTTTGTGGTTTACGGTCCGAAAGGAAGCAGTTGGACAAAAAACGGGAACACCTACACCTCCAAACTCAACGGCAAAAATCATTGGTCGATGCTGATGCTGCCCCAAAACAGCACCCAACTCAGCGCACTCGCCGATTCCTTTCAGCGATATGCTTATGTAGAACCAATCAGTACCCAGGCAAATTTTCAATACAACGAAAAAAACAGCACCGTAACCACCGATTTTACCATTCAAACCAAAGTACACGAGGGCACCGACTCCCTTCCGTTGGTTGGATTATTGCCCCATCATTGGTCCCGCAGCACCCTCGCCGCGAGCGACTTCCTCTCCTACAATTACAGCAGCATCCGAGGCACACTCAAAATGATTGCCCGCAAGAATTTCGGCGTTTCTCAGACCTTCAAAGGAATCCTTCCCACCCTGCCCTATGTAGATTTTTTGAGCGATGGTTTCGATCCGGCCAAACTGCAACAAAAAATCAACGCACTGGAATACGAGGGATTGGCAACATGGACAGACTCTTACAACGAAGGACAGGTAATGAATCGCTTGATTCAAACCGCACGCATCGCCCATGAAATGGGAGAAGAAGCTTCGGTGATGCGCATCCACAAAACCATCAAGTCAAGACTAGAAAATTGGCTCACCCACAATCCAGGCGAAGTCGCATTCCTTTTCCACTACAACAAAACATGGTCGGCCATGCTAGGCTATCCAGCAGGTCACGGACAGGACAACAACATCAACGACCACCATTTCCATTGGGGCTATTTCATTCATGCAGCCGCGTTTTTGGAAGAATTTGAACCCGGTTGGGCCAAATCTTATGGCGACATGATGAATTTATTGGTTCGCGATGCAGCTTCCACCAATCGCAAAGACGAACTGTTCCCGCATTTACGAAACTTCAACCCCTACACAGGTCATTGTTGGGCCAACGGATTTGCCACCTTCCCGCAAGGAAACGACCAAGAATCCACCTCTGAGAGCATGCAGTTTAACTCATCGCTTATTCACTGGGGCGATATCACCCAAAACAAGTCCATCCGCGACCTTGGCATCTATTTATATTGTACCGAACAGTCGGCCATCGAAGAGTATTGGTTTGATATCAAGCAGCGCAATTTTGCAAAAACACAGCAGTACGCGCTCGTTTCGCGGGTTTGGGGCAACTCCTACGACAATGGTACCTTTTGGACGAACGACATCGCAGCCTCTTACGGCATTGAATTGTATCCCATTCACGGCGGATCATTTTATTTGGCGCACGACACCGCCTATGCCACCCGTTTGTGGAAGGAGATGGCGAAAAATACAGGCATTTTGACCAACCAAGCCAACGACAACCTATGGCACGATGTGTATTGGGAGTTTCTGGCCTTTACAAACCCAACGAAGGCCATCGAATTGTACAATAGTTACCCCAACCGCAACCTCAAATTTGGCATTTCGGATGCACAAACCTACCATTGGCTGCACTCACTCAACGCACTCGGCAGAATTAACCCAAGTATCACCGCCAATCATCCGCTCGCAGTGGCTTTCACCAAAGGAAATAAGACCGTTTATGCAACCAAAAACTATGGCATCGACACACTGAAAGTCACCTATTCTGACGGATACGTATTCACAGTACCACCGCACAAATTGAAGACCAGCCTAGACAGCGATATCAAGGCCCATATCAGCAGCGACTTTACCCAATTGTACAAAGGCAGCATCGCGAACATCTATTTTGATACACTTAGCGTTCAACCCGACTCCATACACTGGATGATGGGTTCGAAGCGAATCAAAACCCTGAACAGCCAACCATGGAACCTGGAAACCAGTGCTTTGGATGCTGGCAAGTATACTTTTTACGCCAGAATTTTCAAGGGCGATGTCAGAGCAAATAGCAATTTATTTACCCTCGTTGTTGGTGAGCAAATCCCCTACAACAAGGCCGCTGCCTCAATTCCTGGCAACATACAAAGTGGTTTGTTTGATCAATTCGAAGGTGGTTCTGGACAAGGAATTGCTTACATCGATTTCAGTCCCACCAACCTCGGAAATTTCAGAACGATTGAAGCAGCAGATGTGAGCAACGACGCACAAGAGGGGGCCATTTTGACGTGGATTGATGCGGGCGAATGGACCGAATACACCGTTAATGTGCAACAAGACGGCTTGTACGATTGTTCTTTACGATACGCAAACGGCAATGCGGGTAGTGGCGGAAAATTCTCTATGTGGCTGGACGACAAATTGCTGGTAAGCAATGTCACTTTTCCCAGCACAGGCAAATGGGAGACTTTCGGTGCAGTGACTATCAAAAACCTACCGATGTTGCAAGGAAGACGTATGCTTAAATTCAGCTTTGAAGACGGCGGCATGAATATCGGAAAGGCACAGTTCACAAGAATCTCACCGCTGCCCAAATCACTACCCATTGCCAAAGCCGGAGGCAATGTTTCGTACCCAAGTACCGCTGATAGTGCCCAGTGTGATGGAAGCAACAGCACAGCAGGTTCTTTGGGGTATTTGAAGTACCAATGGACACAGATTTACGGTCCATCCAAGCTCGTCATCATCAATGCAACCTCATCCAAGCCCACCTTCAAACATGTTCAAAAGGGGGTTTACAAAGTACGGTTGACTGTGAGCGATAGCGTAAACAGCGATTATAACGAGGCCTTCATTTTTGTTCAGGACGGCGGTAACATTGCGCCTGAAATCACCATCAACAACCCCATTTCCGGGACTACCCTCATCGAAAATCAGTGGGTAATCATTCAGGCCTCTGCCGAAGATTTGGACGGTAGCATCAAGCATGTCAAATTCATGATCAATGGCGATCCCGTGTCTACTGACACTGCCGCACCTTACGAATACAGGATGCGTGTGGGAATCGGAAATTACACTGCGCAAGCGCAAGCCACGGACAACAGTGGCAACATGACCACAAGTTCAAGCATTGCTTTTTCAGCACTCTCTCTGACTGGGAACTGGGTGATAGAACCCGTAGCAAAATCGCTGGCTGTTGGTCCTACCGTAGCCAACTTAACCTGGTGGAGCAAAAGTACCGCAGATGTAACTACCCGCTCATGCTTGTTCGACGATATTTACCAAATCAACAAAGACGGCAGTTTCCGCAACATCATGGGCAACAACACCTGGTTGGAAGGGTGGCAAAACGCGGGGAAGGAAGGATGTGGCTCTCCCATAGCACCCCATGACGGAAGTTTGGTGGGTACATGGTCGATTGACAGCTTGAACGGCCAATTGATCCTAGATGGCAAAGGCTTGTTTTTGGGACTGCCAAAGGCAACCAATACTGGCGAATTGGGCAGTGGCAGCACCGTGCCAAATACACGCTCATACCAAATCGCATTGACCGCAACCCGATTAACCGCCATCATCAATTACGGTTTGGGATTCTGGCAGTTTCAGATGGTGAGAAGCAGCGGCGGCTTGAATGTACAAACCAAGTCTCAGGGCGATTGGCGATTATATCCAAACCCCAGTAGTGACCAGTTGTACTTAGACATTCCTTCTGCATTGAGAGGGTATGTGATCATCGATCAAACCG
>JALQWO010000379.1:322-570 GCA_023258655.1 Bacteroidia bacterium | reverse complement strand
GAAATCGAATACAAAGTTTCTCCCGGCTGAACGAAATGATAGGCGTCAAACACTTGGGCATTCCCGCCAGATTTTGAGGGGGATGCGCTAGAAGTTGCTACCCGCTGCAAATACAATTTCCGATCCACCATCAATGGTTTGCCCTCCAATTGATTCCAGGCGATGAGTGAATCCACCGACAGGCGATACAGTCGTGCAATGGAAAAAAGCGTTTCACCCCGGATTACGATGTGGGTTCGCGGCACTTG
>JALQWO010000379.1:0-273 GCA_023258655.1 Bacteroidia bacterium | reverse complement strand
CGGCCGCCACCGTGTAACCATCCAAATTATTCCATCGGGCCAAATCCAAGGGGGTCACATTCATGCGCTGAGCGATGTCTTGCAACGTTTCTCCAGCCTGCACCTCGTACACAGTTCCTTTGGGTTGGTTTTCCTTGTTGATCGTGCGCTGGTTGAGAATCAAATCCACCGCATTCACTTGATTGGGATTGTCGTTTCGCTCCAAAATCGCCGGCGGTGTTTCGCGTTTTTCTTTGAGGTTCACCACTTCGCCGGGGCGGACTTCCAAACCGG
>JALQWO010000378.1 GCA_023258655.1 Bacteroidia bacterium | reverse complement strand
CAGGCGATGCCGGCACCGAAACAGAACAGTCCGGCGGCACAGCGCGCGAGACGTTCGAAGAACCGTTCCCGTAGGGGCCGGGGAGTGGCTGCGTCGTGCATGCCACGACCGTAGCCGCAGTGCCGTGTCGGTGCGGGGTGGGTTTGCGCACACACATGGTCGTGCCGAAGAACCGCATCGCCACCGCAACCGTTTTCACAGGCAACGCCCGCGAAATGATCGTCGCGTTGAAGTACCACAACGCGCGCCGCATGGTGCGTCCCCTCGCCACGTTGTTGGCGGAGGCCGTTGCGAATGATCGCGATGCAAGACGAATCGGTATCGATATCGTGACGTGGGCACCGACGTCGTCGTTGCACCGACGTCGACGCGGTTACGACCAGGCGGAACTCGTTGCGCGCGAAGTCGCACGACAACTCGATCTACCGGCGCAATCTCTCTTGCGGCGACACGGTTCGGTTGCGCAAACGGGTCGAACACGACGCGAACGGCTGACGGGTCCGGCGTTCAGGGCGCGAAGCGCGGCTCGCGGCAAGCGGATTCTGGTTGTCGACGACGTGGCCACGACGGG
>JALQWO010000377.1 GCA_023258655.1 Bacteroidia bacterium | reverse complement strand
ACTAAGTCTTTTACAATTGGAAAAGCTTTTGACCTCCAAGGTTCGATATAAATCGTGTCTCCGTCATTGAATTTACGCATGTGTAATTGACAGGTCGTTGTTCCCGTATCGGGTCCATGTGCCCTTCCATTAATGTATAGCGAACACATGCCGCAAATTCCCTCACGGCAATCGTGATCAAACGCTACAGGATCTTCTCCTTTTACTATCAATTCTTCATTTAAAATATCCATCATTTCTAAGAATGACATATCTCCATCAATATTATCGATTGGATAAGTAACCATTTGACCCTTGTCAGACGGACCTTTTTGTCTCCAGATTTTTAATGTTAATTTCATTTTTTTAGTTATTGGGTCAAAGGGAAGAGGGCTTAGGTCATAGGGTGACCGTCCTTCGGACTTTGACAATTATTTTAATTTTATTTCTATAGACTTTATTAAAGAGTTTATCATTTTTCCAATTTCATTTGTTCTAGATAAAATTTCTTCACAATTTGTTTCAAGGATATAATTTAACTCTTTACAAAGTAAAACGATTGTTTCGACTTCAAAAAGTGAACCTCTAGCTA
>JALQWO010000376.1 GCA_023258655.1 Bacteroidia bacterium | reverse complement strand
GAATACGTTCCCGGACCTTGCACACACCGCCCGTCAAGCCATGGAAGTCGGGTGTACCTAAAGTCGGTAACCGCAAGGAGCCGCCTAGGGTAAAATCGATAACTGGGGCTAAGTCGTAACAAGGTAGCCGTACCGGAAGGTGCGGCTGGAATACCTCCTTTTTAGAGCTTTAATTACCGAGTGTATTGGTAATGGCTTACCATCTGTTGTTTCCCGTTTTTTCAAATGATTTAAAGATAGTTCTTAACGCGATTCATGTGGCCGGTTGGCCGTCGTGAGAAGATTCCGAAAGGATGGACCTTACAATGGCTCGTAGCTCAGTTGGTTAGAGCGCTACACTGATAATGTAGAGGTCCCCAGTTCAAATCTGGGCGGGCCAACTTTAAGTGGCAACGTTCGAAGCCGCTAATGCCCACACCGTCGTAAAACACTTTGGGGGGTTAGCTCAGCTGGCTAGAGCACCTGCCTTGCACGCAGGGGGTCATCGGTTCGACTCCGATATCCTCCACCACTATTTAGGATGAATTTGTTCGAGAGAGCGGAATTGAAGTTCAATCTTCCTCATTCACT
>JALQWO010000375.1 GCA_023258655.1 Bacteroidia bacterium | reverse complement strand
CGGTAACACCCAAAGTCAGTGGCCCAACCGCAAGGGGGGAGCTGCCTAAGGTGGGATCGGTGATTGGGACGAAGTCGTAACAAGGTAGGCGTACCGGAAGGTGCGGCTGGATCACCTCCTTTCTAAGGAGCTTTCTTTAGATAAGTGGAGCATTGACTTTAATTTCCCCACAATTATTTTTTAAATTTATTTAAATTTTATTTGTTGAAATATTGCGCGTTGTTGGGTCCTGAGGGTACGAACCCTCTGGAGTTAATTAATAGATGAAAATGTTTTTAAACTTTTATGAAAATAAAAAATAAAAATAACTCATCAATGTTAATTAACATCGCCCGTACCTTGAGAACTACACAGTGAACGCGAGCATCTTTGTAATAAATGTAGAAAGAAATTAATAAGTGCAAATGGCGAATGCCTAGGCACCAGAAGCCGATGAAGGTCGTAGGAGGCTGCGAAAAGCCTCGGGGAGCCGCCAACCAGGCTTCGATCCGAGGATTACCGAATGGGGAAACCCGGCTGGAGTAATGTCCAGTCATTTCTCTCTGAATAAATAGGAGAGTCAAAGGTAACGA
>JALQWO010000374.1 GCA_023258655.1 Bacteroidia bacterium | reverse complement strand
GCATCACTCTTTATTCAAACAGGACCTGCAGCAGGTGGTTGGACCATCTATCCTCCTCTCAGTGCATTGGGACAAGCAAGTGAAGGTTCTAAACTTGGGATGGATTTTTGGTTGATATCCATGGCATTGTTCATTGTATCTTCTTTGTTGGGAGGATTGAATTATATCTCTACCATATTAAACTTACGTACAAAAGGAATGAGTATGACGAGAATGCCGCTGACCATGTGGGCAATCTTCTTCACTGCAGTTCTTGGAGTATTGTCATTCCCTGTATTGCTTTCAGGAGCTGTGCTCTTGTTGTTTGACCGCAACCTGGGAACAAGTTTTTATCTTTCTGAGATTGTAGTAAAAGGGGAGATTCTTCCAAATGAAGGTGGGTCTGCAATTTTGTTCCAGCACTTGTTCTGGTTCTTGGGTCACCCTGAAGTATATATCATCTTGTTGCCGGCAATGGGTATGGTATCCGAAATTCTTTCAGTGAATTCACGCAAACCAATTTTCGGGTATCTCGCCATGGTTGGATCGCTTTTTGCAATTTGTATTCTCGCTTTCCTGGTATGGGCTCACCAT
>JALQWO010000372.1 GCA_023258655.1 Bacteroidia bacterium | reverse complement strand
AGGTAGTTCCAATGTTATGTGGATCATCTTTCAAGAACAAAGGTGTACAAACCATGTTGGATTATGTGATGGAGTTGATGCCTTCTCCAATGGACAAAAACAACATTATTGGAACAAACCCAGATACAGATGAAGAAGTTCAACGTCGACCAGACGCAAAAGAACCATTCACTGCATTAGCGTTCAAAATTGCTACTGATCCATTTGTTGGTCGTTTAGCATATTTCCGTTGCTATGCTGGTAGATTAGATGCTGGTTCTTATGTATTGAACACTCGTTCAGGACAGAAAGAGCGTATTTCTCGTATCTTCCAGATGCACGCTAACAAACAAAATCAAATTCCTTTTATTGAAGCAGGTGATATTGGTGCAGCGGTAGGATTTAAAGATATCAAAACGGGTGATACATTATGTGCTGAGAATGCACCGATTGTATTAGAGGCGATGGTTTTCCCTGAGCCAGTTATCGGATTAGCGATCGAGCCAAAGGCGCAAGCTGATGTAGATAAATTAGGTGTTGCTTTAGGTAAATTAGCTGAAGAAGATCCAACTTTCCGAGTGAAATCAGATGATGA
>JALQWO010000371.1 GCA_023258655.1 Bacteroidia bacterium | reverse complement strand
CGTTTCTAGGTGCTTCAGCATAATGGTCAAATTCCATTGTAGATGTTGCACGACCAGAAGTGATGGTACGTAATTGAGTTACATAACCAAACATTTCAGAAAGTGGTACTAATGCTTTGATTACTTGTGAACCAGCACGTGTGTCCATTCCTTGTAATTGTCCACGACGACGGTTCATGTCACCAATCACATCACCCATGTTTTCTTCAGGTGTTAAGATTTCAACCTTCATGATTGGCTCCATTAATACTGGTTTAGCTTTTGGTAATGCTTCACGGAAAGCTGAACGAGCTGCAATCTCGAAAGACAATGCATCTGAATCGACTGCGTGGAATGAACCATCAATCAATCTTACTTTCATGCTTGGTAATGGATAACCAGCTAATACGCCGTTTACCATTGCTGCTGCAAAACCTTTTTCTACAGAAGGAATAAATTCACGAGGAATAGATCCGCCAGAGATTTCGTTTACGAATTGTAAACCACCTTTTTCGAAATCTGCATCAATTGGAGAAATTACCACTTGAATGTCTGCAAATTTACCACGACCACCAGTTTGTTTTTTATAGGTTTC
>JALQWO010000370.1 GCA_023258655.1 Bacteroidia bacterium | reverse complement strand
GTATATCAGCAATGATACGGTGAATACGTTCCCGGACCTTGCACACACCGCCCGTCAAGCCATGGGAGTCGGGTGTACCTAAAGTCGGTAACCGTAAGGAGCTGCCTAGGGTAAAATCGATGACTGGGGCTAAGTCGTAACAAGGTAGCCGTACCGGAAGGTGCGGCTGGAATACCTCCTTTTAGAGATAGCGTAACCGCTATTGTTTCCAAATACTTTCAATAACTTATTAATAGTTCTTTTAAAAAAATTAAGGTTTACCCGTTCAGACCCGTAGCTCAGTTGGTTAGAGCGCTACACTGATAATGTAGAGGTCACCAGTTCAACTCTGGTCGGGTCTACTAAAAATTTTCTTGGGGGGTTAGCTCAGTTGGCTAGAGCATCTGCCTTGCACGCAGAGGGTCATCGGTTCGACTCCGATATCCTCCACAAATTAGTGAGAGGTTATCATCGGATTCGATTTGATACCACCACTTGAAACAAGTTCTTTTGAAAACGGTGTTTAACACCTTTAGGTGTGATTAATTCAGGTTAATCATTCGGTTCAAGTCCGACACATCTGCTAGATCGAAAG
>JALQWO010000036.1 GCA_023258655.1 Bacteroidia bacterium | reverse complement strand
AGACGACGGGCAATCAATTGCGTGTACTGTGAACCAAAGTCGAGGATGAGGATTTTTTCGGTCATGAATCTACGGCAAAGGTACTGAAAATCCCTCGAGTATTGCCATCCCAAAGGCCGATTAAACCACAGAATCTGGGGGCATTTTTAACACTTGTTTCACCATCCATAAAGCGGCGTTACTGCTTCGTTGTATGATCTGTTCGCGATGGCCAAAAAGCCTGAATGGTTTGCAAAATTGTTCATGTTTTGTTGCTACGGCGATGTAGACCAAACCCACTGGTTTTTCTTTGGTTCCACCACCCGGACCTGCAATGCCTGTCGTGGCAATGGCCAAATCAACTTGAAACTTCTTGAGAGCGCCCTCGGCCATGGCCAATGCGCATGGTTCGCTCACAGCGCCAAATTCAGCAAGAACGCGATCATCGATACCCAATTCCGTTTGTTTCACTTCGTTTGCATAGGCCACCAATGACCCTGGGTAAACTGCTGAAATTCCTGGTGCTTGCATCAATCGGTGTGCCACCCATCCACCCGTACAACTCTCGGCTGTTGTGAAGGTTATGTTGTTCTTTATCAGGTAATTGGATAGGAACAAGGCAGGATCAATGTCGCCCAAACAGAACACATCTTCTTGAATGACTTCCTGTAGTTGCTGAAAATAAGTGTCGATGTCTTTGGTTGAAGCACTTGATGGCGATACTTGAGAAAGTCGCAATTTTACTTGGTTGAAACTGGGCAAGTAAGCCAAGGATAAATGGGCTGGGAGTGAGGCTTCAAAGGATTCCAACTGCCTAGATAGCAAACTTTCGGCTTTTTGAAGGGTGACCAAGGTGCGATGCTCCACGGTTGGAAGGGGGAATTTTGATTTTAACCGAGGAACCACACGTTCTTCCGTGAGATGGTATACTTCTCCGGGAACACCGGGTAGCGATACAAGCACTTTTCCGTTGGTATCGAACCACATGCCTGGGGCTGTTCCCACCGCGTTGTGCAGTGTTTCACAAAGTGCGGGTACATCGGCTTGAACACGGTTGGTTTCCAACATCAGTCGGCCACGAGAGGCGAACAAACCTTCCAAATGGTTGAGCACGTCTTCGTCTCTTCTATAGCCACAACCATAGTATTGACACAGTGTTTTCTTGGTAATATCATCTTTCGTTGGACCCAATCCGCCGGTCATGATCACCAATTCCACCCGGGAAAAGGCTTCGGTCAATGCACCCAAAATTGCCGCTTCCTTGTCACTCACCGCTGTCTTCCTTGAAATGGAAATACCAATGGCCCCCAATTGCTGTCCAAAATAGGCGCTGTTGGTATCGATGGTTTGTCCAATCAACAACTCATCGCCGATGGTGATAATTTCCGCTTCCATGCAACAAAAATACACCGAGTATAGGGAACTTGGCCAACAGAAATCGGTAACTTTGCTTCATGTCATTGCCCATCATCATCTATACAGACGGCGCTGCTCTCGGTAATCCCGGTCCGGGCGGATACGGTGCGGTGTTGATGCATGCTGAGCATCGCAAAGAACTCTCCGGAGGATTTCGGAGAACCACCAACAATCGCATGGAATTGCTCGCGGTGATCATGGCCCTAAAACACATCAAGACTCCCGGTTTGCCTATCCAAGTATATACCGATAGTAAATATGTTTGTGATGCCATCGAGAAGAAATGGTTGTTCGGCTGGAAGGCCAAGGGCTGGAAAAAAGTGAAAAACGTGGATCTCTGGCAAGCCTTTTTGGCGTTGTATGAAGTGCACAAGCCAAAGTTCTATTGGGTGAAAGGACATGCGGGCATCAAAGAAAATGAGCGGTGCGATGTATTGGCGACCACGGCGGCTCAGTCAAAGCCCACAGAAATCGATGTAAATTACGAACGTTACGAACAGGAAGAAAAATCCTCAAGCGGATTGGACCTCTAACAAGTTTTGGGCGTTGAGCTTCGCCGCCTCACTTGGGTTTTTTCCGGATAACATCTCCGCAAGCGCCTGAATACGGCCAGGATGATCTAAGCTGCGAATCTGTGTTTCACTGATGTCCGCCTCGTTATTTTTATAGACAAACAACTGGTGATTGCCAGAGGCGGCTACCTGTGGCAAATGGGTAATGGCCAAAATTTGCTGTCGTTTCCCTTGCTTTCGCATCAAATAACCCAACCTGCTGGCTACTTCGCCACTTACACCTGTATCTGCTTCGTCATAAATCAGCGTAGCCAATTGTTTGAGGTCGGCAATAATTGTACGCAAACAGAAATTTAGGCGTGAAATTTCACCTCCCGAGGCCACTTTTTCAATGGGCATGGGTATTTGTCCCTTGTTGGCACTGAATAACAGGACAATTTTGCTATTTCCATTTTCTTGGAATGTTCTTACCTGCTCCAGTTGAATTTCCATTTGAGCGTATGGCATTTCCAATTGTCGTAAGTGAGTAATTACTTGTTCAGACAACAGGTCTTTGTGCTGCAAACGTCTCTGGTGTAGGTCGTCAGCAAGAAGTTTCAAGGTGTTTTCCTCGGCTTCCAATGTCAATTTGATGGTCTGAATTTCCGCCTCCAAATTGTGTTCTCCTGCCTGATTTTCCTCCAGTGAAGTTCTTTTGTGGATGAGTTCTTGGGCATCGTTACACTGGTGTTTTTTCATCAGTTGTTGCAAGGCCGCAAATCGTTCATTGAGTATTTCCAATCGTTGGGGATTGCCCTCATGATGATGGATGGCATTTTCGATATCGCGCGAAAGCTCTTTTGCCTCAATGCCTAGTTGGTTGATGCGTTCAAAGAAGTCGGATAGTTCTTTTCCCAATCCAGCAAATCCCTTCAATTCCCCTTTGATTTTTCCAGTCAAATCCAGCAAACTGCCTTCACCGCCATCCAGCAGCGCAGCTGACTTCGATAGGGCATAGGACAATTGCTCAGACTGACTCAATAGGCTGATTTCTTGCTCTATATCGGTCTCTTCGCCAACCACGGGGTTGAATTGTTGTAGTTCGTTCAGTAAATATTGGTGGTAATCAGAGTCCCTTTGAATTTGCAACAGGGAATCTTCTTTTTCCCTTAGCGTGGTTCTGAGTTGTTGTACCGAGGAAAGAACCTGTCGGTAACGATTGAGCGTATCGTCTGTGCCTGCAAAAGCATCGAGCAGTTTCATTTGTTCGTCGGCTTGGGTAACCAACAAACCCGTGTGTTGTGAATGGATTTCCAATAATTGTCCGCCAAGCCATTTGAGTTCTCCAACCGTCACAGGGGTGTCATTGATGAAAGAACGCGTTTTGCCATTGGGATGCCACTCTCTTCTCACCGTACAGAGGTCGGCATAATCCAAATCCCGCAATTCAAAGTCATGCGATAGGGAAAGGGAACGGATGTCGAATTCTGCTTCAATTACACATTTCTGCGCCGGGTCAAGGATGGCAGAACTATCACCTCGATCGCCCATGACCAAGCCAATCGCGCCCAACAAAATGCTTTTGCCTGCGCCTGTTTCCCCGGTAATGCTGGTGAATCCCGATTGAAAATTGATATCCAAGGCCCTTATCAGAGCGTAGTTTTGGATTTTCAAATGGGTTAGCATGGCAATGAATTATCGGGTGATGATGGTGTTCAAGGTCCAAAGGTTGTCTTGGATGTCCTTCTTGTGTTCGATGGCTTCTTGAAAAGGGGTGAACTGTATTTTGTTTTCTACCACGCCAACTGCTTGGTTTCGCTGTCCTTCAATCAAGGCTTTCACCGCATGCGCGCCCAAACGTGAAGCAAGGATACGGTCATTGGCTGTGGGTCGCCCACCGCGCTGAATGTGGCCCAAAACAGTCACTTTGCAGTCGGTGTCGGGATAGATCGCTTGGAATCGCTTGGCAATGTCATAGGCATGTCCTTCTTCCTCGCCTTCAGCCACCACGAAAATGCTAAACTCTTTTTTTCGCTCCTTCGATTCGTACAATTTTACAATATCCGCAAATTCATTGCCCCTTTCAGGGATGAAAATGCCTTCTGCACCTCCGGCTATGCCAGCATGCAAGGCGATATGGCCTGAATGACGGCCCATGACTTCTATGAAAAATACACGGTTGTGGGCATCCGCAGTGTCGCGAATTTTGTCAATCGCCTCCATCGCCGTATTGATAGCGGTGTCGTAACCAATGGTGGCATCTGTGCCCCAAAGGTCGTTGTCGATGGTGCCTGGACAACCAATACTGGGCAGTCCGTATTCTTTCTCAAAAATCATGGCACCTGTATACGTTCCATTTCCGCCGATACAAACCAAACCCTCAATGCCCAAGGCTTTCAAATTTTCATGGGCTGTTTTCCGGCCTTCGGGTGTCATGAAATCTTTGCTCCTTGCCGTTTTTAATATGGTTCCACCCATCTGAATGATGTTGGCCACACTGCTTGGGGTCATCGGGTGGATTTCATTTTCAATGAGACCTTGGTAACCGCGATGGATGCCAAAAACTTCCAATTGGTAATGGGCACAAGCGCGGATAACGGCGCGAATGCAAGCATTCATTCCGGGTGCGTCACCGCCTGAAGTAAGTACTGCGATTTTTTTCACGGGATACAAAATACGACATTATTTCGTTGCGATTATTAACAAAAAACCCCGCGAATGCGGGGTTTTTGCAAAAGATTATTCAATCCCAAAGATTAGTTGTCGATCTTCTTGTAGCTAAATTCTACGTAGTCGTTGTGGTTGCCAATGGCGGTCAAATCTTGAATCTTGGTTACCTTGATGATATACAAGTTGAAGGGAAGGTCTTGACCTGACTTCACCAAGTACACATCACCTACAGCCAAGACAGCAGTTTGAGCAGTAGCCAAAGCGCTGTTTGCTTTCCACAAGTTGTACAAGTAAGTGGTGGTAGAAGCATTGGTGAAATCATTGCTCGTTACCTTTACAAACTTACCATTGTTGTCTGAACCCCAGATTTTTGAAAACTGATCCATGGTGGAAGTGGTTTTATCCATCAAATCTTTCAATGTTGCGTTTGCACTGGTTAACAAACCAACACCCTTGTTTAAGTCATAGGCATTTTCGAAACCGGTGTTTCTGGCGTTGTAAACCAATTGACTGGCGAATCCAATCAAGGGAGCAGTTGGAGGGATAACAGTGATTTTTACTGAAACTGATCCTGTTTGTCCATTGGCATCTTTGGCCGTAAAGGTGTAAACGACAACATCGTCTACGCTACCCGCCAAACGGTGCTTGATCACAAATGCAACAGAATTGCCATTCACAGAGGTGTCTTTCACCGTCACAGCGGCCTTGCCATTGATGCTGTAGTTGGCAGTGATGCCGCTCAAAGTTCCTGAACCTGAAGTAGCCGAAACAGAGAAAGAAAGCAGAGAGTCACTCATTACACTGATGTCGCCACTCACAAAACTTGCACCGGCTGTCAATGAAATGGCGGGTTTGGGGTCGTTGCTATCGCCGCCGCAAGAGCCCAAAAAGGCTGCTACAGGCAAAGTCAACGCGAGAAGTAAATGTTTTAGTTTCATATGTCGTTGTTTATATCGCAAATTTCAAGAAAAATCGCAGTTTTCCAAATCTTCGCATGGGTATTTTCGTTAAGCGACAAATTGTCATAGCCATAGATTTGAAATACAATTTTGTCGCATTACTGCCTTTGGCACAAGCATTGATATTTTTGCTGTCGAATGTTTAACAACAAAGAAGTGTTTTTTACGAACGACTCAGATGCTGATTCTTTTGAGGATGCGCCAGAATTTCTGCCGCTATTTTCCAAACAAGAAGAAGATGAAAGCAACAGAATAGAGGTGCCTGCGGAACTGTCGGTGCTCACCATGCGCAATACAGTGTTATACCCGGGAGTGATATTTCCCATAACTGTGGGGCGCGATAAAAGTATTCGATTGATCAAAGATGCCAATAAAAAAGGCAAAATCATTGCGGTGGTGGCGCAGAAAAACCCCACTGTAGAGGATCCCAGTATCGATGATCTGTATTCGGTAGGAACACTGGCGCAAATCGTGAGGATGATGCGCATGCCTGACGGAAGTTCCACGGTAATATTGCAAGGCAAGCGGCGGATAAAAATCGACGAGTACACCCAAACAGAACCCTATTTCAAGGCGAAAGTGAGCTCGTTGCCCGATGTATCAGCCAAAGAATCCAAAGAGTACAAAGCCACCATCGACTCAATTCGCGACATCTCACACAGAATCATTAGTCTCTCACCGCAAATCCCGTCCGAGGCCAGCGTGGCGCTGAGAAATATCGATTCAAAAACCTTTTTGATTCACTTTGTGAGCAGCAATTTGAACATCGCACAGAGCGAAAAACAAACCCTGCTTGAGACCCTGGATCCAGCGCTCAGAGCGACGATGGTGCTTACCCATGTAACACAAGAGTTGCAAATGCTGGAGCTCAAAGACCAGATTCAGAGCAAGGTGCGCACAGACATGGACAAGCAGCAGAAAGAATATTTCTTGCAGCAACAAATTAGAGCCATTCAAGAGGAATTGGGCGGCGACTCACCCGACAAAGAAATCCAAAATCTCCGTGAAAAAGGCAATGCCAAATCATGGAGTAAGGAAGTGCATGAGCATTTCAACAAAGAACTTGATCGTTTGATGCGCGTGAATCCCGCCTCGCCCGATTATTCTGTGGGGTTGAATTACGTGCAATTGATGCTCGATTTGCCTTGGGATCATCATACCAGTGACAATTTCGACATTCATCATGCCCAAAACGTGTTTGATGAGGACCATTTTGGACTCGAGAAGGTCAAAAAACGGATTTTGGAGTATCTGGCGGTGTTGAAACTTAAGGGCGATATGCGTTCTCCCATCATTTGCTTGTATGGCCCTCCTGGTGTGGGAAAAACCTCACTCGGAAAGAGTATTGCCCGTGCACTGGGACGCAAATATGTGAGGATGAGTTTGGGTGGCTTGCACGACGAGTCTGAAATTCGAGGTCACCGCAAAACCTATATCGGCGCTATGCCCGGTCGTATCCTTCAAAATTTGAAGAAATCCGGTACGTCTAATCCGGTGTTTGTTTTGGACGAAATCGACAAATTGGGTCGCGATTTTCGGGGTGATCCGTCCTCTGCGATGCTGGAGGTGTTGGATCCAGAACAAAACAGTACCTTCTACGACAACTATTTGGAGTTGGATTACGATTTGAGCAAGGTTCTTTTCGTTGCAACAGCCAACAACTTAGATACCATTCAGCCTGCATTGCTTGACCGCATGGAGATCATTGAAATTCATGGTTACAGCATCGAGGAGAAAATTGAAATCGCCAAGAAATACCTGATCCCCAAACAGCGAAAGGCCCATGGTCTGAAGGCCACACAATTTAAGGTTTCAGACAAAGCCCTGGAACTATTGATTGAGCAATATACCCGAGAAAGTGGTGTTCGATCGTTGGATAAAAGGGTGGCGGCATTGGCGCGTTCGGTGGCCAAATCGATTGCATTGGATGAGCCATTGAAAAAGCAATTGGGAATTGCGGAGGTGGAAGATATTTTGGGTGCTGAAAAACTGGAACCCGAAATGTATGAAAACAATGAAACAGCGGGTGTGGTTTCCGGCTTGGCATGGAGTCCTATGGGTGGCTCTGTCCTATTTGTAGAAAGTAAGCTGTCTCGCGGAAAAGGGCAACTGCTGATCACCGGTCAGCTGGGCGATGTAATGAAAGAGAGTGTAATGCTCGCCAAATCTTACCTGAAGGCCCATGCTGATTATTTGAATATCGATGCCGGTGTGTTTGATCACTGGGATATTCATGTGCATTTTCCCGCAGGTGCGATTCCGAAAGATGGTCCCAGCGCAGGAATTGCGATTTTGACCAGTCTGGCTTCTTTGTTTACACAAACCAAGGTGAAGAGCCATCTTGCGATGACAGGGGAAATCACACTGCGTGGCAAAGTATTGCCGGTGGGAGGAATCAAAGAGAAATTATTGGCGGCAAAGCGTGCAGGCATCTCTGAAGTCATTCTGTGTGAACAAAACAAAAAGGATGTGATGGATATTCCCGCCATATACCTCGAAGGATTGAAGTTCTCTTACGTAACCAACATGCTGCAAGTCTTGGATTTGGCGATCACCGATGCTTCTGTGAAAAATCCCATCGATATTCAAGCCGTGTTGCAAGAAAAAGAGAAAGACAAGGCGGAATAGACCGCGCTTTTGACTAAGTTTGTCTATCATGATCTTTAAAAAAATCTTATCATATCTAACCTTCCGTAAACAAGAGGGGAGTTCCTCAAATTTGAATTTGAGAATGATGCACGGGATGAACCGCATTTCGATATTGATGTTTGCGATTGCCCTGTGTGTGATCTTGGTGCGCTTCGTTTTTAAGTAATCGAGTTCATGACGGGCATCTTTTTTCGTTGCTTGGCGATGCTCATTCCGCTGCTCGTGGGCACTGCGCAAGCGCAGGGTGTGCCAAAACGCTCTCAGCGGAACATGACGCAACAACAACCGTTGAGTGTAGAGTGCACAAATCGCGGAATCGACAATGAAATGATGCATTTGTTGGATGTATTGCCGTTGTTTGATTTATCCAATTTCCCCATCAACAGGGTGGAAGAGGGGAAGGTGTTGGTACAATGTCATCAACCCATCGACATGTCTGCCGATTATCCGGGCATGTCATTGAAGCAGTATACGTTGCGATTGCCCAAAGCACTGTGCGTTTCTGATACTGGAGCTCACGGAAAACCCACGAAATTGAAATCCAATTTGGTGTATGGATTTGCACAGCACAACCACGGACAAGGAGATCTACCCAATCACACATTGATGGTGGTGGAAAGACCCCAGGTATTGAAATATCGCAGGGCGCGCATCTGGGTGGATGTCAATCACAACCTAGACCTGACCGATGACCCCGAACAATTCTACATCCCTTCTTCCATTTCTTTCTCATCACCCAATGCCCCTGAGTTGAGCAGTTTGATCCGTCTGGACGACAAACCATGGGGTGTTACCTTGCAGTTGGGATTCTTCATGGGAGGTGAATTGAAATCCTACCAAAAACTATACGCAGATGCTATAGACTTGGTGAAAGGCGATCGGAAATTCATTGGGGTAACCAACAGTTTTCGGCAGCGCAGAATGTCTGTTGTGTGGGGTAGTTCGGTATATCGAAGCGATACCTTGCATTGGGCATTAAAAGATATAAATCTCAATGGCGTGTATAACGATGAGGGTATTGACTTGGTGATGGTTAGCAACGAAGCCGGGGTTTTCAATACTGCCAATGCATGGAAAATTGGGGACGGAAAAACAGTGTTGGACTGGTTGGGACAAGGTTGGGAAATGCGGGTTTTATACAAATCTTATGATGTACCACAGACAAGTTGGAATATGTTTGTGCTGCCCATCTCTAGTAAGAAAGTCAAGGATTCGCGTAGCTTGCTGCTGGGCAATCGCATTCCCAAATTTCGATTCTGTGTGATTGAAGGTGAATACAAAGCCGGAAAGCTGAAGGAAAATCCGGTGCACCGTCGGAGTATACGGAAGTTTAAAGGGAAATATACAGTCCTATTGGTATGGAATGCCGACGATTCAGTGTATCACAAGGATTCTGCATTGTACCACGATATTTCACGAAATCTGCCCGATTCTGTGCAGATGATTATGCTGAATCATGGGGGGAGTGGAAGATATGTTTATGGCTACAATAGGAGGTTTGAGACCAAAATGATTCATGGATTTTGCTCTTCACAAGTGACTGAAAGACTGAAACTTCAAACAATGCCTCAAGTTTTTTTGATGGATCCCAAACAGCGCTTGATTGACATAAATATGTCACCTTTTGAGTTGAAAAAACGTATTAGCGGAACTTTGCGATAAAGCCAAGCGTTGAAAACGTGTGGATTAATGAATAATTATTTACCTTTGTAATTGTATGAACAGAACCGCATTAACCGTAGTGCTCGTGATTTTGTTGTTGGCTTCTTTGGGAAGCAATACATTTTTGTATATCAACAAAATGAACAGCGACAAAGAATTGCAAAACAAAATGGCTGTCATGAAGGCCAAGGATTCTTTGCAAACTGAGTTAAATCGAATGGAAGATTCACTGAATGCAGTGATCCAAACTTTCCAGAATGAAAACCAAACTTTGGTTTTGAAAGTGGAAGAGTTGGAGGGTGATAAAAACCCACGTGTGATTGCTGCAATGCAAGAAATCTACCGTTTGCGTCGTGAGATAGCCAATGGAGTTTCTGGAGAGGGCAGCGGGACTTCTACCGCTTCAAACGGTGGTAAAATGTCAACCAAAGAATCACGCAAAGCCGCCAAATCCGGAAAGTCAGGCAAAGGAAGCGACGGGAATCTGGAAGACTTGCGTAAGCAGTTGGAAGAAGCCAGAGCCAAAGTGGCTGAGTTGATGGCCTTGGTGGAATCTCTGACCAAAGAAAAGAATGATTACATGACCCAATTGACTGCGGAGAAAGATCGCTCTGCTGCTTTGGAATCTGAGAACGTGGAGTTGAAAGACCGGTTGGACAAAGGGGCTAGACCTCAATTCGGTGCATTGTTGGTGACAGGTTTGTATGACAAAAAAGGAATCATGACCGAAACCATGAAGTCCAAGAGCGTTGATAAAATTCGCGTAACCTTTGACGTCTTAGAAAACCCCATGGTAACTCAACCTGTAGAGGAAGAAGTAATCATCCGAATCATTGACCCCAATGGCGGTGTGTTGTCTACCACAAATACCAAGTTGACCGATAAGAGCAAAGTAACCAGCTTGAAGCAGACCATTCAGTTTGATGGTGCTTTGCAGAAAGTAAAATGGAACTTCCCCGAAAAAGGTTTGTTGACTGGCAAGCTGATGAAGGGTAAGTATACTGCTGAGTTGTGGACACGCGGATTAATGCGTCAGAAGAACAACTTCACATTGGAATAATCCGAACATCAAATAACAAAAAAAGGGCGCCCTTCGGCGCCCTTTTTTTTGCCCCACCCAAATACGATCCCAAAGAAAATACCTAACAGCTAGGAGTAATATTGCATGTAACCCAAAAGGAAACAGACAAAGGTGGGGTTGTCTACAAATCCAATCGCCATGGCAATGGACCCCAATATTGCATTGGCAGGAAATCACAAAGCACTGACGTGTAGCCAAATAAAAAAGGGGGACGATCAATCGTCCCCCTTCGAATTAAATGAGAATTGTAAAAGTTATTTCCTGCCCGCTGGACGCATCATGGTGTCAGGATCGTAATGTTTGCCCATCCAACCATAAACCCTTGCCTTGAACTTTTCATTCAAGTAGTACATGCAAGGAACCAGAATTAACGTCAAGAAGGTTGCAAAGCCCAGCCCGTAAATCATCGTCCAGCTCAAAGGACCCCAGAAGGCTACGTTATCGCCCCCGAAGTAAATGTGCGGATTCAATTCAGAGAACAAGGTGGCGAAGTCCATGTTTAACCCCACCGCCAATGGAACCAATCCCAAAATTGTGGCTGAAGCGGTCAACAATACTGGCGTCATACGGGTTCTTCCGGCTTCGATGATGGCATCTTTTAAGTTGGCGCCTTGCTCACGCAACAAATCGGTGAATTCTACCAACAAAATACCATTCCGAACAACAATGCCTACCAAGGCAACGATACCAATACCTGTCATCACTACAGAGAAGTCTTTGTTGAAGATGGCAAAACCCAGCAATACGCCGATGAGCGACAAGAAAATTTCACTCAAAATCAACAAGGGTTTACTGATGGAGTTGAATTGTGTCACCAAGATGATCAGAATCAAAGCCAATGAAGCCAACATCGCATTGCCTAAGAAAGCACCGGTTTCTTTTTGTTGTTCTTGTTCTCCTGTCATGATCACTTGAATATCAGACGGTTTGTCGAATGATTCGATGGCTGCATTAACCTGAGATACAACTTCGTTCGGCTGATAACCCGCCAACACGTTACTGGCCAAGGTTATCACGCGCTTTTGGTTCATGCGGTTGATACCGCCATAGGTGTTGGAATATTCAGCTGATGCAACCGAACTCAAAGGAACCTGACGTATCATCCCGCCCGCAACCATATCGCGATAGGTGATTCTCATGTTCAACAACGCATCCAAGTTATTGGCATCCATCTTTTTCACACGAACCATGATGGGGTAGTCGTCGTTTTCATCTTTGAATTTACTGGCCTCAGTGCCATAAATGCTTCCGCGCAGTGCCATCCCAATTTGGGCTGTGCTGATGCCGAAACGGTTTGCGCGTTCACGATCAATTTTGATGATGATTTCGGGTTTTGAACTGATGAAATCGGTTTTCAACTCCTCAACCCCAGAGATTTTTTTGTTGTCCAAATAGGTCTTCAATTTGGTGGCCGTACTCACAAGAGACTCAAATTCATCACCACGGATTTCGATGTTGACCGCTTTACCCACAGGAGGTCCATTTCTCTCTTGCTCTACCACGATTTCCGCGCCCGCAATGGTGCCGATACTCTCGCGAATTTTCTTGAGCAAGGCCATGGTGCTTCCACCTTCGCGTTCTTCAAAATTCACAAAAGCAACGGTAATTTTTCCCTTGTTGCTCGCAGTGGTGCGATCCCCACTGTTGGGGTCGGTTGCGCCCACAGCCACATTCGAAATCACGCTCTCAACCAAGGGATTGTTTTGTCCGATGGCTTTGAAAACGCGTTTCTCGGCAATTTTCAAAATGCTGTCTGTATGTTTTGCGCTCGTTCCAGTTGGCAGAGTTAAATAAACGTATGTGAAATTGGGATCCGCTTGCGGGAAGAAAACAACACCCGGTTTACGCACTGCCGTAATCACAAATGAGAAGATCAACAAGGCAATGGTTGCGAATATGGTGTTTCGGGGACGTTTGCCCTGTAACAAATATTTCAC
>JALQWO010000369.1:336-575 GCA_023258655.1 Bacteroidia bacterium | reverse complement strand
CGTCGGGTGGGTTGCCCCATTCGGAGATCCAGGGATCACAGCCTGTGAGCGGCTCCCCCTGGCTTATCGCAGCTGTCCACGTCCTTCGTAGCCTCTCATCGCCAAGGCATCCACCGCGTGCCCTTCGTATCTTGACCATATCCCTAAGGCGCGTTCACGGTGCGAACACACAGCGTCTCTCGACGTGTGCGCGCTCGCCCCTCGAATCATTAACCTTGGTTCTCGAAATCAGAATTCGA
>JALQWO010000369.1:0-326 GCA_023258655.1 Bacteroidia bacterium | reverse complement strand
GAAGGTGCCCGCAGGCACGACAGCGCCGATCGCTGAAAACCGGGTTGCAAGATGGAGCGGATTGACAGTACCGGCCAACGACCCATCGCTGAGTCATGGCTTCGATACTCCATAGAAAGGAGGTGATCCAGCCGCAGGTTCCCCTACGGCTACCTTGTTACGACTTCACCCCAGTCATGAGCCACTTCTTAGGCGCCTGGCTCCTTGCGGTTGCCTCAGCGACTTCTGTAGCAGCCCACTCCCATGGTGTGACGGGCGGTGTGTACAAGGCCCGGGAACGTATTCACCGCTGCCTGCTGATCAGCGATTACTAGCGATTCCAACTT
>JALQWO010000368.1 GCA_023258655.1 Bacteroidia bacterium | reverse complement strand
CTCAATCACCCAGCGTGTGACAGTGAACGAATCTCCCCGCACATGTGACTTCCAAGCAACCCCTGACTATGGTTTTGCTTACCACGGTGTGAAGGTAGAGCCTGTGAACGGAACCGGTGCAGCGGGTGGACAGAACAACGTAGACTACACATGGGTATTCGCCGGTGGTGGAACCATGAAGTCTAAGGACGTGAACGCGGCGGTGAACTATGACTTGCAGAGCGACGGTGAGTACACCGTAACGATGAAGGCCGTAGTACGTCAGACAGGTTGCGAATGCTCAAAGACCAAGAAGATTGTGATGAACCGTGCGGCGGTGAAAGATTTGCAAACTGTGGGTGTAGCGGTATATCCTAACCCTACAGCGGGCGACATCAAAGTAGCCACCACAGAAACCTTTGGTGCCAACATCACTGTAAACGTGATGAGCATTGAAGGCAAGATGGTGAGCACAAGAACAGTTGCCAACGAAGGTGTAATGGTAATCAACACCGACGGCTTGAGCAACGGCGTGTACTTGGTACAGGTTGTATCAGGCGACAAGCAAGTGACCAAGAAAATCACTGTTCAGAAATA
>JALQWO010000367.1 GCA_023258655.1 Bacteroidia bacterium | reverse complement strand
GGACTGCCAGTGGCAGTCAGGTAGTTTTGATTTATTAAAACAAAAAAAGCTAATCTTTCGACCAGCTTTTTCTATTTGTAAGTAAGTTAAATAAGTTGTACAAACGTTTATTTTACTTTTTTAAGTACTGCTTTGAAAGCTTCTGGGTGATTCATTGCTAAATCGGCAAGAACTTTACGGTTCAATTCGATTCCGTTAGCTTTTACTTTACCCATAAACTGTGAATAAGACATTCCCTCTAAACGAGCTCCCGCGTTGATACGTTGAATCCATAAAGCACGGAAATTTCTTTTGTTCACTTTTCTATCACGGTAAGCGTAGCACATTGCTTTCTCAACCGCGTTTTTAGCAACCGTCCAAACGTTTTTACGACGACCAAAGAAACCTTTGGCTTGCTTCATTATCTTTTTTCTTCTTGCTCTTTTAGCAACTGAATTTACTGATCTTGGCATAATTTTCTTGTTTTTTTGTAGCAGGCGTCCCGAATTTAATCAAGGGAACTTAAAGCCATACTCCAAGGTTATTAAATTTGTTTTAACCTAAAGAATAAAAGTTTAATGTTTAAAGTTTAAAGTTA
>JALQWO010000366.1 GCA_023258655.1 Bacteroidia bacterium | reverse complement strand
CCTTTGAATACACGTGATGGATAAGAGGATGCTCCTACAGATCCAGGTGCTCTTAATCGGTTATGTTGACCATGAGTAGCTTGTCCAACCCCACCAAAACCGTGACGTTTTACAACACCCTGAAAACCTTTACCTTTAGAAACTCCTTGTACATCAACAAATTCTCCTTCGTTGAATAGTTCCACGGTGATATTATCACCTAACTTAAACTCACCTTCAAAACTTTGGAATTCAACGACTTTCTTTTTTGCAGATGTTCCCGCTTTTTTAAAGTGACCTAAGTCTGCTTTAGTTGCGTGTTTTTCTGTTTTGTCATCGAAACCAAGTTGCAAGGCTTCATACCCGTCAACCTCAATGGTTCTGACTTGGGTAACGACACAAGGCCCAGCTTCGATTACAGTACAAGGAATATTCTTCCCGTTCTCATCGAAAATGCTAGTCATGCCGATTTTTCTTCCAATTAACCCAGACATAATTATTATTTATTAATTATTAAAATACTTGTTTTTCAAATGAAGAATTATGAATTTAAAATTGTCACCAATTCAAAACTCATAATTCAAAATTTTTGATTACTTAA
>JALQWO010000365.1 GCA_023258655.1 Bacteroidia bacterium | reverse complement strand
TAAATCCCATATCGGGCGATGCAAAACATCCTGCCCTTGATCGAGCGTATTCTGCGGATCTTTTTCAGGTTGGGGTCGTTGTAATGCTGTATGAGGTTCCCTCGTTCTAGGTCGAACAGATACAATCCGTTGTTGTAGGTAGCAACCATCAAGGTATTACCTGAAACATGTAGGTCCCAACATTGTTGTGTGCCCACATATTGTTTGATGCGAGAAAGTACAGGCTGGTTTTTTGGGGCGTAGTGAAGTCCGCCGTCTGTAGCCACCAAGACACTGCCCGACGGCAATTCTACAACCCTTCTGGTGCTGGGTGTAGGCAGTCCATCTCGGGTGCTAATTTCAGGAAGTTGGGGAAGCGTTTGTGCAAATGCAGCAACGATCAACCAATGCCATAGGAAGCCTGTAACACCTTTCTTCCAGTTTTGGAAAGGGCGATTTGTTTTCCATTTTTGAGGCATAGGTGATTGCTTTTGTAGGTGGCAATTTGGTCAACAGGCACCAGGTAAGAGCGATGCACGCGCACAAAGTGACCAGGCAAAGATGGGGATAAAACTTTTAAAGTTTTGGAAATCAGGTGTTC
>JALQWO010000363.1 GCA_023258655.1 Bacteroidia bacterium | reverse complement strand
GAAACTATAACGCTCTGTATCCTCTTCAATTTTTTTGATGGTCTTATGTAGGATTTTTAATTCTTCAGCAGTAGGCGCTTCGTCGACCCATACCTTTCCTTTCATTTCATCAAAGAACAATCTCCAAAACTTCTTTATAAAACGATGTACCCCTTCAATTCCTTTGGTATCCCAAGGTTTACTTTGTTCTACAGGACCCAAGAACATTTCATACATTCTAAAAGTATCTGCGCCATATTTTTGAACCAAGTCATCCGGATTAACGGTATTAAATTTGGACTTAGACATTTTTTCTACCTCTACACCACATATATATTTTCCATCTTCTAAAATAAATTCCGCATTAGCGTAATCTGGTTTCCATTTTGTAAATGCTGCTGTATCCAATTCAACTCCATCCACCATATTCACATCCACATGCAATTGGTCCACTTCATGTGCACCAATTAAACCTAAGGAAACAAAGGTTTGGGTGCCTCTTTTACGATACACAAAACGAGAGCTACCTTGGATCATTCCTTGGTTTAATAATTTCTTAAATGGTTCGTCAAACCCAATATGGCCTAAATCATACAATACTTTC
>JALQWO010000362.1 GCA_023258655.1 Bacteroidia bacterium | reverse complement strand
GAAGATACAGCAGGGTGATTGAAGAGAAACAGGAATTACCACAATTAATTGTAATTGATGGAGGTAAAGGACAATTAGGTGCCGCAATAAACAGTTTAAAAAAACTAAACCTTATGGGTAAACTTACTATTGTTGGTATTGCCAAGCGCCTAGAAGAAATTTATTTCCCCGGAGATCCGTATCCTTTGTATATAGATAAACGATCTAAAACACTTCGCGTATTGCAACACATTCGAGATGAAGCTCATCGTTTTGGCATTACCCATCATCGTTCGAGAAGATCAAGAGGTATAATTAAAACGGAGCTTTCGGAGATAAAAGGTATTGGCGAAAACACCGCTCAAAAACTATTAACCGAATTCAAATCGGTAAAAGAAATTTCAAACGCAACACTCCTACAATTACAAGAAGTAGTAGGTAAAAGTAAAGCAGAAGTGATTTTTAATTTTTTCAGTTCGAAAAAAGATTAAGGTCTAATTTCAATGGCTACTTCGTTTCTTCGATTAATGAAATCCCATGGCGCATTATAACCCATATACAAATAACTACCTACAATTTGTACCTGATTTTGATTTAATGTTTCCT
>JALQWO010000361.1 GCA_023258655.1 Bacteroidia bacterium | reverse complement strand
TTAGATGGTGGCCGTTTTGCTACTTCTGACTTAAATGACTTGTACAGACGTGTTATTATTCGTAACAACCGTTTGAAAAGATTAATTGAAATCAAAGCTCCTGAAGTGATCTTACGTAACGAAAAACGTATGTTGCAAGAAGCTGTTGACTCATTGCTCGACAACGGTCGTCGCGGTAAGGCTATGACTGGCGCTAACAAGCGTCCTCTGAAGTCCCTTGCAGAGATGATTAAAGGTAAGGGCGGTCGTTTCCGTCAAAACTTGTTGGGTAAACGTGTTGACTACTCTGGTCGTTCAGTGATCGTTGTGGGTCCAACATTAAAGCTACATCAGTGCGGCTTGCCAAAATTGATGGCTCTTGAATTATTCAAGCCATTTATTTTTAACAAGTTAGAAACTTTAGGTATTGCTACAACAATTAAGGCTGCCAAGAAAGAAGTAGAAAACCAAACACCAATCGTTTGGGATATCTTGGAAGAAGTGATTCGTGAACATCCAATCATGCTCAACCGTGCGCCTACATTGCACCGTCTCGGTATCCAGGCTTTCGAGCCAATGCTGATTGAAGGTAAAGCAATTCAATTAC
>JALQWO010000360.1 GCA_023258655.1 Bacteroidia bacterium | reverse complement strand
GAATACGCGTATTCATTTCCATGAAGTAGAACTTACCGTGCTTATCAACTAGGAACTCGATAGTTCCAACACCTTCATAATTACTTGCGAGTGTTGCTTTGATAGCGGCCTCTCCCATTTCGTGACGAAGTTTTTCTGTCATGAAAGGCGACGGAGTTTCTTCAAGTAATTTCTGATGACGACGCTGGATTGAACAATCACGCTCACTTAAGTGACAGGCTTTTCCATATTGATCACCTGCAATCTGAATTTCAATATGACGTGGTTCTTCGATATACTTTTCCATGTACATACCATCATTTCCGAAGGCTGCACCTGCTTCTGTACGAGCTGTATCAAAAGCTTTTTCTAATTCATCTTCTTTCCAAACGATGCGCATTCCTTTTCCTCCACCGCCAGCGGTAGCTTTAAGGATAACTGGATAACCAATTTCTTTTGCATCTTTTTTCGCTTGTTCGATATCTGATATCAAACCATCAGAACCAGGAATTGTTGGAACGCCAGCACGCTTCATCGTATCTTTTGCATTAGCCTTATCGCCCATTGCATCGATTTGTTCAGGAGTAGCACCAATGAATTTTATTCC
>JALQWO010000035.1:11445-12963 GCA_023258655.1 Bacteroidia bacterium | reverse complement strand
GCGCAGCAAGAAGCGCTGCGATTGCAGGATAAGCCGCTTCGCGACTACAAATACAAGACGGTTTGCGACACCGTGATGGCTCTGCAAAGCGATTTGAAAGAGGCCGGAACCGATGCCATCAAGCTGGCACAGAAACAGGATTGGCTGAAGCGCTATCGCGAGGATGCTGGTCTGGATGAGGCCGTGCGAATCCTCTTTGATTGGTCGGGCAAATAGGATTTAATCCTTCCAAAGCGGCTGAAACAGGGCCACCGATAGTACCACAATCAAAAAGTCTAATGCACCCACGAGGGCAATGTCGTTGTATACAGAACTCACCAACACGGGGTTGAGCGTTTTGTTGGAGGCTTGCATCCCTACGAGGATGAGGGGTAACACGACTGGCAGGCTCAATACGGGGGCCAAGAATCCGGCTTGATTGGCTTTGGAGGCGATGGCACCGATGAGTGTAAAGATGCTACTGATGCCGGCAATCACCAAAATCAGGTTGAGGAAATAGGTGGTGGGGTGCTGAATGGGGAAACCCATGAAGAAACCGAATAGCATGAGGTTTGCCAGGGTGAGCATCACCATGGACACCCAACCATAGATCATTTTCGACCAAAGGATGGATTGGGGTGCGGCCAACTGATTGAAGTAAATCCAGCGGGCCCGGTTCACGCCCAAAAAGTTTTTGGAGATGGCTTGCAAGGTGCAAAAGATGAGAATCACCCAGTACAGGCTGTTCCAAATTTTCGCGGTGATTTGGGGCTGGGATAAAAAAGCGAGCAAGGTCATGGTGGCCATTTGCAGGATGGCGGATGCCAAAACAGCGGGTTTTTTTAGGTCGAGCTGAAATTCAGCCTTCACCAAAACAGCCATATGTTTGATGCTCTTCAACACGATTTTAGGTTGCGAAGGTAAATCAAAAGCCCTGTGGAAATTCAAAAGTTGGGGGTGAAAGCGTGTAAATCACGGGAGAGACTGCGATATTTGCGTATTGCTATGTTTAAAAAGATTTTGATAGCCAACCGCGGTGAAATTGCCATCCGCGTGATGAGAACCTGTCGGGAGATGGGCATTGCCACCGTGGCCATATACAGTGAGGCCGATGCACAGGCCTTGCATGTACGGTATGCTGATGAAGCGTATTGTGTTGGGGGTCCGGCCAGTGCCGACAGTTATTTGCGGATGGATCGCATCATTGATTTGTGTAAGCAAACTGGGGCTGAGGCAGTTCATCCGGGCTATGGCTTTTTGAGTGAAAATGCGCATTTCGCCAGGGCGCTGAAAGAGAATGGAATAGTGTTGATAGGACCGAGCGCAGAGTCGATGGAGGTGATGGGTAGTAAGATTGCCTCTAAGCAAGCGGTGAAGGCCTTTGGTGTGCCTTTGGTTCCCGGAATTGACGAGGCGATCAAGAATCCAGAAGATGCGTTGCAGGTGGCGATTGAAGTGGGTTTTCCGGTTTTGGTGAAGGCCAGTGCAGGGGGTGGAGGCAAGGGTATGCGGGTGGTTGAGAAGAAGGAGGATTTTTTG
>JALQWO010000035.1:0-11435 GCA_023258655.1 Bacteroidia bacterium | reverse complement strand
AAATACGTGGGAAGTCCGCGACACATCGAGATACAGTTGATGGCTGATAACTATGGCAACGCCTGTTATTTGTTTGAGCGGGAGTGTAGCATTCAGCGCAGGCATCAAAAGTTGGTGGAAGAGGCGCCGAGTGCGGTGTTGACACCCGAAATACGCCGAGCCATGGGCGAGGCGGCGGTAAATGTGGCGAAAGCTTGTAACTATTCGGGTGCGGGCACGGTGGAGTTTTTGTTGAGCGATAACCGGGAATTTTATTTTTTGGAGATGAATACCCGTTTGCAGGTAGAGCATCCGGTGACAGAGTTAATCACGGGGATTGATTTGGTGCGGGAGCAGATATTGGTGGCGGCAGGCGAGAAATTGGGTTTTGCGCAAGAGGATTTGAAGATTCACGGACATGCCATTGAGTTGCGCATTTGTGCGGAGGATCCCATGAATCAATTTTTGCCCAATGTGGGAAAGGTAGAGACCTACAAGGTGCCGCAGGGTTCGGGTATTCGGGTGGATGATTGCATGGAGAGCGGCATGGAGATTCCCATTTACTATGACAACATGTTGGCCAAGCTGATTGTGTGGGCACCGAGCAGAACGGAGGCCATTGCCAGGATGCGCAGAGCGATCAGTGAGTATGTGATTACGGGCATTGAAACCACATTGATGTTTGGTGATTTTGTGATGACACATCCGGCGTTTGTGTCGGGTGATTTTGATACGCATTTCATACAGCAGTATTTTACAGAGGATCAAATGACGCCGGAGCCGCTGGAGGCGGCGGAGGCGGATATGCTCGCGCAAGCGGCCTTGCATTTCTTTCAACAATCATCGGGTCAGGGGGTTGCTGAGCAAGGAGCAGTGGTTCAACAGCGCGATGAATCGGCTTGGTATCAGAATCGGAAAAATTACATTTGATGAATGCCACTGTCCTGTTCATTGATGATTTTCACCCCGCATTGCAGGATGGGCTGAAATTGGCAGGATATACGGTGATTGACTCGAGTAGTTGTGGGTCGAATTTATCAGAGATTATCTCTCTCATGAAACATCATCAGCCCCATGGCTTGATGGTGAGAAGCAAAATTTTTATTGGGCCTGATATTCTGGCTGCGAGTCCCCAATTGCAATGGGTTGGACGCGGAGGGGCGGGTATGGATAACATTGACGAACCAGCGGCGGATGCAATGGGAATCCACTGTTTTAATGCGGGAGAAGCCAATGCTGATGCCGTGGGAGAACAAACACTTTCGATGATGCTTGCCCTGTTTACACAGTTGGTGAAGTCTGATAGCGAGGTGCGAAATGGCGTGTGGGACCGGGAAGGAAACCGAGGCCTAGAGTTAAAAGGCCGAACCGTGGGCATTTTGGGCTACGGGAATACAGGTTCCGCTGTGGCGAGAAAACTGAGCGGATTTGGGGTGAATGTTATTGCTCATGATAAATACAAATCTGGGTTTGGTACTGAGTATGTGCGCGAAGTGAGTGAGGAGGAATTGCTGTCACAATCGGATGTGTTGAGTTTGCATGTGCCGCTGACCAGCGAAACCCAAAACTGGCTGCACGAAGGCAGGTTGGCCCAAATGAAGCCATCCTTTTGGTTGCTTAATTTGTCGCGCGGCGGCGTGCTGGATTTGGCGATGGTTTTGCAAGGGTTAACGTCCGGAAGAATTCGGGGTTTTGCGGCGGATGTATTGACGGTTGAACCACCCACGGCGGGCGATTCTGCATTTATGGAGATTTTCAATGGACTTTGTGGAAATAATCGGGTGATTTTCAGTCCCCATGTAGGTGGTTGGACAGTGGAAAGTTACGAGAAGATTTCACGCGTATTACTCGATAAAGTGTTGAATTTCTACGATATACCAAAAGCTTGATTTTTGGTTTTTTTGAAAATCTTTTTCTGAACAGTACAATTTGGTCGAAAGTTTCGGCGTTGTAAACTTGATAAATCCTTGTTTTTTCGGTAAACTTGCCAAATTATCGTTTATTGTGTAACAAGCGATTTGAATAAGAAAAAGACCTATGAAGTATATGCTACGTAAGATTATTGCACTCTCCTTGGTGGTTTTATCCATTGGGGTGGTATCAGCGCAAACCAACTTCGCCGACTTCCGATTGAAGGCCAAGGATCAAGACGGCCACAACTTGAGTGGTGTGAAGATTGTGATGTTGCTGAACAACATTGAAGTTGCTTCGGACACCACAGATTCTGATGGTAACGTAGGATTTCCTACGCTTACACCGGGTAAGTATGATGTGAAAGCCTCAAAAGAAGGGTACTCTGATCAAGAAATCAAGGGAATTTCCTTGATACCCGGACAAAACGAAGCGGAGGAATTGGGGATGATGAAGACTGGAAACGGCAGTACCATCCGTGAGGCTGTGATCAAGGTGAAGAGCAAGCGAGCTCCTGTGAACTTTTTGCAATCAGAATCGGTGATTGATGGAGGCAAAATCTTGGGTGCAGGTCAGCGTGGTACAGGGTTGTTGGAAAGTACCAACGCCGCAATTTTGAGCACCCCCCAAGGTATTTCGGTTCGCGGAACCCGTGCTGATGGTAATGGTAGTTATGTGGATGGTGTTCGTCAGATTGGAGGCGGTGGATTGCCAACGTTGGGAACGGAGCAAATCTCGGCCAACGTGGGTGGTATCCCAGCGATGTATGGTGACTTAACAGGAGGTGTGTTCTCCTCAACATCAAAATCAGCCACTGACAAAGTGGTAACCGCCATTGAAGGAATTACCTCTACGGGGTTGGATCCTTTTGGATACAATACAGTTGAAGGATTTATCTCGGGCCCAATTTGGGTGAAGGAAGAAAAAGATCCAACTACAGGCAAAACCAAACGCAATGTAAAGTTGGGTTATATGATGAATGCCAATTTGGGTTACTACAAAGATCCCAACCCAACCCGTACCGGTGTGTACCGCGTGAATGAGCAGAAGTTGGCGGAAATAGAAAACAATCCATTGATTTTTACACCCAATGGCTTCGTTCATAGTGCCAGTTACCTGCGTATGGATGACTTTGAATTGTTGAAAGCTCGTCCAAACAGTGCCAGCGGCAATGGGAACTTCGTGGGTAAATTGGAATGGCGCCCAACCCAATATGCGACTCTTACAGGTTACGCCAGTTATTTTTATTCTTCAGGATTGTCGGCCAGTAACTCAGTGATGAACTATAAGAACAATGCACGGGGCGACAACCAAACCTTCCGTACTTATTTGTTGTTCACACAGAATTTCAAAGTAGACAAAGCGAGTTCTATCAAGAGTGCTTACTACTCGGTACGTGCAGAATACCAGAATACATACTCATTGACTCGCGATGCGAGACACATGGACAATATTTTTGATTATGGTTACATTGGTAAGTTTCAGTCTTATCCAACAGCTGTATTCCAGTATGCCAACTACGACCCTTCTCAAAACCCCAACAAAGAACCCAAGATTGTGCGTGACCAGTTTGGTAACTACGTGCAAATCCGCAATTACTGGGAACAAGTGGGTTATGCAGATTCGTTGATGACGTTTACTGCGAGTGACAAAAACCCCTTGCGTGCCAAATACACCGAAAATATCTACGACTATTACGACAGCAGAGGATTTAAAATTCAAAACATGAATACCTTGTTGATTAACCAAGGTTTGGTGAATGGTATGAACCCCAACGGGGTATACTCATTGCACGGAACCCCTGGTGGTATCACCGCAGGTTACAGCAAGTCTAGCACTGAGCGCTATGGTGTTTTCGCGGTAGGTCAGATGTCTGTGAAACCCAAGTCTGTGGGCAATCGCGAAAGAACGCAGCACGACTTGCAGGCAGGTTTCTACTATGAACAGCAAATCAGTCGCGGATATGGATTGGGTGCCAATGGTCTGTGGATTTTGATGCGTCAACAAATGAATAAGCACATTTTGGAATTGGATGTATCTAACCCCATTCTGAGCTATGACGCCAATGGCCAATTTACCGATACGGTTCGTTACAATCGTTTGATCAACTACGGGGAGCAATCGCACTTTGATCGTGCATTCCGCGACAAATTGATTGCCGATGGTGCCAAAGATGTTTACGGTAACAACATTGATGAGCGTTCATTCGTGGATATCAACTCTTACGATCCTAGCATGTTCAAATTGGAGATGTTCAATGCGGATGAGTTGTTGAACAACGGTAATGGTGTGGTGAGTTATTTCGGTTACGACCATTTGGGTAACAAGGTAATTGGTAAGCCAAGCATCGAACAGTTTTTGAACAACAAAGACAAACGCACCATCGGTGCTTTCCAACCTGTATATATTGCTGCTTGGTTGCAGGATCAATTCCGTTTCAAGGATTTGGTTTTCCGATTGGGTGTGCGTATGGAACGCTACGATGCCAACCAATTGGTATTGAAAGATCCATATTCGTTGTACCCCATCAAAACTGCGGCTGAGGTGACAGAAATCAATGGATTGTCTGTATCGCATCCGAGCAACATTGGTGAAGAATTCCGTGTATACGTAAACGATATTCAAGCACCAACCAAAATCATAGGATACCGCAACGGAGATCGTTGGTTCAATGCCGATGGATCGGAATTGAAGAGTGCAGAATTCTTGGCGAACCAAACCAGCAATGGCCGCATCGCTCCTTATTTGGTAAACCCCAATAAGCAGGAATTGACCAAAGATGCATTGACAGATTTTACCCCTGCGTTGAATTTGTTGCCCCGTATTTGGTTCTCTTTCCCCTTGGAGCCAGAAAGAAAATCATTTTATGTTAGCTACGATGTATTGGCACAGCGTCCCAACAGTGGTGCTTCATTCTTGTCGATCGACGAGTTGTATTACTTGAAGAATCGTCAAGGTTCAACCATTTCGAACGGTAGTTTGCAGCCCCGTATCAAGACCGACTATGAGGTGGGTTACAAGCAGATATTTGGTGTGAAAAAAGACCGTGGTTTGGAGATTGCGGCTTCATATAGTGAGAACAGAAAAGACTTTGGATTGTACCAAATCAGCCAAGGTTATCCTGTTACCTATACCACTTACCGCAACATCGACTTCTCAACCATCACGGGCTTCCGTGGTACCTTCTCGATGAACGACATCGGAGGAGTGGGAATGATCCCTGGTCCTTTCTCATTTGTGGCCAGTTATATGTTGCAGTTTGCCGATGGTACAGGTTCAAACATCAGTTCTCAGGCTGCGTTGATCGCGTCCAACCAACCCAACTTGCGCAACGTGATTCCTTTGGGTGAATTGGATATCCGTCACAACATCAAATTGATGGCCACTTGGGCTTACGGTGGTGGTATTGATCCCAAGACCAAGAAAAACCTGTATTTGGGTCCCAAAATCAACGGAAAAGAAATACTTAAGTACGCGAGTATCAACATCATCTCTAATTCGTATAGCGGAACACCCTATACACCTACAGTACGTCCGGTACAGGTGGGTGCGGTGGATCGTGCGCAAATCAAAGGGGTGCCCTATGGTGCGCGTTTGCCATGGCAACAGACTTTCGATATCAACGTGACCAAAGGGGTTCGTTTCAACCGTGCCGACAAAGCCAATCCGTTGATCATGAGCGTATTCTTCTGGGTGCAAAACGTGTTGAATGCACGTAACGTAAACTCTGTTTATCCATACACGGGTCAAGCCATGGACGATGGATTTATCAATTCTCCCCAAGGCCAATTGTTGGCCAAAAACCAAATTGATGCCCAGAGTTATATCGACTTGTATAAAATCATGTTGGCCTCTCAGACCGGTATGTTGGGTGCACCAAGAACTGTGCGTGTAGGTGTTCGTATTAACTTCAATTAAAAAAGGAAAGAAAGAATTTATGAAACGATTAGGAATATTTTTACTCTCTGCATTGACAGTTCAGTTGGCGGTTGCCCGTCCAATTGTCAACTTGAATGGCAGAGGAAATGCTCCCCGTGTGGATCGTAGGGCAGGTCAGTTTGCCAATACATGTGAACCAGCTTCTCAGAGTGCGGATTTGGACGTAAACAACGTGCGTACCAAGTTGTTGAACGGTGGTGACATGTGGTGGGATTTGAACAACCCCAAATATGAAATCCCCAAAATCAGTGATCCAAACGCCGTGCGAAAGCATGCTATGTTTGCCGGTGCCATTTGGATTGGTGGTCGCGACAATGGAGGTAGTTTGAAATTGGCGGCGATGACTTACCGTCAAAAAGGATCGGACTTTTGGCCAGGTCCATTGGATACCACCACAGCAGGAACAGACCCTGTACGTTGTAAGGCCTATGACAAAATGTGGAAGGTTACCCGCGATGAGTTGGAAGACTTTGAGAGCAGCAAATATTTGAACCAAAGCGCGGGAATCCGCGATTGGCCTGCGGGTCGTCAGCGTGCCATTTTGTTCGGTAACGAGGCGAAATATTTGGCGCCATACAAAGAGGTAACCCCCGATGGTGTGTATGATCCTTTCGCGGGTGAACACCCCGTATTGGATGACCGTCGTCCTTCCATTGATAACGGTGTAGACAAGCAGCCCGATATGTTCATTTGGTGGGTGTACAACGACAAGGGAAACATCCACAGCGAAACGCAAGGACAGCCTATTGGAATTGAAATTCAAACTACGGGGTTTGCGTTTGCTACCAACGATGAAGTGAACAACATGACCTTCTACAGTTCAAAAATCATCAACCGTGGATTTACTACGTTGAATGATTGTTACATGGGACAGTGGGTAGATGCCGATTTGGGTAACTATGCCGATGACTACGTGGGTTGTGATGTGGGAAGAAGCTTGGGATTCTGTTACAATGGTGACGATGATGACGAAGGGGTGTTGGGTTATGGATTGAATCCTCCAACGGTGGGTGTGGACTATTTTGAAGGTCCTACCGACTCTGCGGGAAATCAGTTGGGCTTGAGCCACTACATGTACTACAACAACGACAATGACCCTGTTCGTGGTAACCCCGGCGAGGCCATTGAATATTACAATTTGTTGCAAGGAAAATGGTTGGGAGGTCAAAACGTTACCTATGGCGGTACAGGTTTTGGAGGGTCGAAGCCTGCCAAATACATGTTCCCAGGCGACACAGACCCTGCCTATGCATTGGAGCCCTGGACTGAGAAAATTGCTGGTAACAAACCCGGTGACCGTCGTTTCTTGCAATCGACTGGATCTTTTACGTTGCGTCCTGGCCAAATTCAACGCATTACTGTGGGTGTAGTTTGGGCACGTACGACGAGCGGTGGTGCCATGGGGTCGCTTAATTTGTTGCGTATCGCATCAGACAAAGCGCAAACATTGTTCAACAACAACTTCAAAATTTTGGATGGTCCTAACGCCCCAGACATTGAGATTCAGGAGTTAGAGCAACAATTGGTCATGAAGTTTTTGAATACCAACAGTACCAAGGTTGAAAACTACACAGAAAAATACAAGGATGCGAATAACAAAGAGCGTACTTATAAGTTTGAAGGATACTTGGTGTATCAGTTGAAAGATGCGACTGTTAACACTGGTGATTTGGATAATGTTGACAAAGCGAGATTGTTGTTCCAGTGCGATATGCAAAACAACCGCGGGATGATTGTCAACAAAGTGTATGATCCTAAATTGGCCGCTTTGTTGCCTGTGGTGAAGGTAGAAGGCGCTGACCAAGGTGTTCAACATACTTGGAGCATTAAAAATGATCTTTTCGCGACAGGGTCTAACACCCAATTGGTTGACTTTAAGCCCGTGTACTACATGGTGTTGTCCTATGCGATCTTGGCGGATGATTCATTGCAAATCGATCCAAACCAATTCTTGGCTGGACGTAGAAACATCAAAACATACAAAGCCATCCCGCACAAAACAGAACCTGAGCAGTTTGGCACTGAATTGCAGTCGAACTACGGCAGCGGTCCTGTGTTGACCCGTTTGGCAGGTCGTGGTAACGGTGGAAACGTATTGGAATTCACCAAGGAAACGGTGGATGAAATTTTGAAGAATGGTTTTGCCAAGGAGGCGACTTATGTTGCCGGTTCGGGCCCTGTGAAGATCAAAGTAGTGGATCCCATCAAGGTGCCCAATGCGAAATTTGAATTCGTATTGCGTGAAAATAAAGCTTCATTGGCTTCTGGTTTGAAAGACTCGATCACCAAGAATACCGGTTGGTTTATGGTGAAAAAAGGCGCCACAGACTTGGAAAACGACACCATATTCAGCGATACAATCATTGGGGTAGGTTTCGAATCAGTTCAAGGTCGTCGTGGTAAGAACAACAAAACAACAGAAACATTGGCCGATTGGGGCTTCAGTGTGGAAGTAGAACAAGTGTTTAACCCAGGAGAAAACGCCACAGCAGATCCGAGCAATGGTATGTTGAGTTGGAGTGTTACTTGGGAAAACAATGGTAAGCAGTGGTTGACCGCTGTAGCCGATAACGACGCACAGAATACGGCCAACTCAGGTGCTTTGTGGCAGAACTGGATTCGTTCTGGAAGCAACGGTAGAGGCGCTACATTTGACCCCTTGATTCATGACTTCTTTAACCAAGATGGTACTCCGGCTGACCCAGGACAGGCTTTTGAGCGCATATGGAACGGTAGAATCGCTCCATATGGATTGGTTGCCCGTGAAAAATTGACAGCGCAAGGCAGAAACACCTACGGTTTTGCTTGGTGGGGTAACTCATCGGGCTTACAGAACCCATTGAGTGAATTGTCGAGCATTCAAATTGTCATCACCAAGAACAAAGACTTGTGGACACGCTGTCCGGTGTTAGAGATGTCAGACGACGAACTGAAAAACTCAAATGACGGTCAGATGGAGAAGTTTAACATGCGCTATGCATCTTCCGTTGACAAAGACGGAAACCCAATTGCAGGTTCAATGGGCTTGGGCTGGTTCCCTGGATATGCCATCAACATGGAGACTGGTGAGCGTTTGGCGATGGCTTTCTCTGAGGATAGCTATTTGGGTGGAGAGAACGGGAAAGACATGATCTGGAACCCCACGGATAAAGTGTACAACGACAACGGAAATTATCCAGCCATGGGTGGAAAGCACTTCGTTTACGTCTTCGGCACTGGTTTGAGCGGTATTTCACGAAATATCAAAGGTGAGCGTTATTTGGGTGATGATGAGGCGAACTTCCAACGTTTCAAAACGGCGTTGTTGCCATCAGCACCTGGAGGAAAGGTGGCCACTTTGGATAAAACACGCTTGCTTTCTCAAATCATGTGGGTAATGCCTACATACATGGCTGCGGGTTACAAGATGGAAAACAAGAATGTGCCTCCAACTGATGTTACCTTTAAAGTCAACATTCGCAAGGCCTATACGACCTTCGATGCGGGAAATAGTTTGAATAACAACCGTCCTATGTACTCTTTTGATGCTGCTAGCATCGCACCGAAAGTTTCGAATGAAATTGGGAAAAAGAGTTTGGATTTGGTGAATGTTGTACCAAACCCCTATCGCGGTTACAGTCAATACGAGAACAGTCCGATTGACTCACGTGTGAAAATCACCAATTTGCCTCCTGAGTGTTCTATCACGATTTTTGATATGGCGGGTAACGTAATTCGTCGCGTCAACAAAGCGGATAACAATACATTCTACGAGTGGGATTTGAAAAATGGAAGTAATGTGCCAATCGCTTCAGGATTGTACTTGATACACATCAAGACCAAGGACTTGGGTGAAAAGGTTGTTCGTTGGTACGGTATCATGCATGCCATCGATTTGGATACTTATTAATAAAACAGAAGATGAATCGCAGACAAAAGAATATATTTTTGGCCGGATTGCTGACCTTGGGTGCTGTAGGTGCCGCGGTTGCGGGTAACCCAGAGCGTCAGGGCCAGGCAGGCGCTGCTCAATTGACCATCAACGGATGGGCGCGTTCAAGCGGTATGGGCTGGGCCTACGGTGGTAAAGTCAGTGGGACTGAGGCCATGTACATGAACGTAGCTGGTTTGGACCGCATCAAGAATAACACGGAGATGAGTTTTTCGAGAACCGAATGGCTCATGGGATCTGGTGTGGCGATCAACAACGCGGGTTTCGCCCAGAAAGTTGGTGAGAGTGGAACTTTCGGGATCCATGTGATGCAATATGCCATCAAGCCTATCGACATTACCACAGAACAAAATCCATACGGTGGCATAGGTACTTTCCGTGTGAACATGACAAACATCGGTTTGGCCTATTCTAAGAGTTTCAGCAGTAATATTTCTGCGGGTATTATGGCCAAGATGGTATCTGAAGGTATTCCTGATGCACAAGCCTCCGGTATTGCATTGGATGCGGGTGTGCAATATGTTACAACCCTGCGTCCTGTGCGTGGCGGTGTGAAAAAAGAAGATTTCCGTTTTGGTATCAGCATGAAAAACATTGGCCCAGACATGCAACATTCTGGCGATGGATTGAGTTATAAAGCCATTTTGGACAACGGAACTTTCAGTAAAACGGTTCAGGTAAAAGTGGATCACATCAAACTTCCTGCCTTGTTGAACATTGCGGCGTCTTATGATGTGAAATTAGATGCTGATCCCAACCAGTACGACAACAAATTGACGTTGGGTTTTGGTTTCACAAACTTTGCGTTCAGTGCAAACCAATTGACCTTGGCGGCTGAATACAGCTACAAGGACTTTTTGTCGTTGCGCGCTGGCTTTGCCTACCAAGAAGGCATCATGGACGAGAGTACACGTCCTTCTGCTTTCACGGGTCCGATGGCTGGATTGAGCTACGATTGGAAAATGGGTGAAGACGGAAATACCGTGAGCTTGGATTACTCTTACCGGGCTACCAATCCCTTCAATGGTGTACACTCGTTTGGTGTGCGCATTGGATTGGGTACAGCCGAATAATAGAAACGATTTTATATATTTGTACTATGTGCATCAGTGTAAACCGCTGGTGCACATTTTTTCTTAAAACACATCAACCATGAGCGATATTCAATATTTATCGAAAGAAGGATTAGAGAAAATGAAGCAGGAATTGCACTTCATGAAGCATGAAGAGCGTCCGCGCATCACCCAGGCCATCGCGGAAGCCCGCGACAAAGGGGATTTGAGTGAGAATGCGGAATACGATGCCGCGAAGGAAGCGCAGGGAATATTGGAATCCAAGATCAACCAATTGGAGCATATGATTGCGAATGCGCGCGTTTTGGATAGCTCTATGTTGGATACCAGCAAAGTGAGTATCATGTGCAACGTAAAGGTGAAAAACCATAACGTTGGCAAAGAAGCGGTATATCGGTTGGTGGCTGAAAGTGAAGCGAATCTCAAGGAGAACAAAATTTCCATCAAAAGTGCCATCGCCCAGGGCTTGATGGGGAAAACAGTGGGTGATGTGGTGAGCATCAACGTGCCTGCTGGGGTGGTGAAGTTGGAGATTTTGGACATCAGTATCTAAGGATTTTATGGCGTCGATCTTTTCAAAAATTGTTGCAGGCGAAATACCT
>JALQWO010000359.1 GCA_023258655.1 Bacteroidia bacterium | reverse complement strand
AGATTATTTCGAAAACGGAAGGAGACCTTGTGGTTCCTGAATTTGTTCCTGAAATGAAACTTTAACTAGTTCCTAAAAACGATTAGGATTGTTAAATGCCCACGTGGTGAAATTGGTAGACACGCCATCTTGAGGGGGTGGTTCGCTACGCGTGTGCTGGTTCGAATCCAGTCGTGGGCACAAAAGCTTGATATTTAATATCAGGCTTTTTTTATTTCAAAATTATTTTCTTGCCTGCTTGCCCTATTTTTATGAAATAGACTCCATTTGAGTAATTAGAAACATCCAACTTTATTTCGGATGAACGAATGGGTAATTGAAATAACCGCTTACCGGTATAATCAAACATTTCTATACAATCGTTGGTGTCAAGCAAACTAGTCTCCAATATTATTGTAGTTACATCAGCTGCTGGATTTGGCGACACAGAAAAGTCAAAATGATTCTCATTTAATCCACCGATTTCATCTACACAGAATTGGTCAATAGTTGGAGTCAGTGGAACATTCTCCATCATGGCAGGAAACACAGAATAACTAGTACTTTCAACAAGTTCAATGGGTGCTGTTGGTTCATAACTTAGATTG
>JALQWO010000358.1 GCA_023258655.1 Bacteroidia bacterium | reverse complement strand
GTACAGAGGGCAGCGAAGCCGCGAGGCGGAGCGAATCCTTTAAAACCGGTCGTAGTCCGGATTGGAGTCTGCAACTCGACTCCGTGAAGTCGGAATCGCTAGTAATCGCGAATCAGAATGTCGCGGTGAATACGTTCCCGGGCCTTGTACACACCGCCCGTCACACCATGGGAGTTGACTGCACCAGAAGTAGGTAGCTTAACCGCAAGGGGGGCGCTTACCACGGTGTGGCCAATGACTGGGGTGAAGTCGTAACAAGGTAGCCGTAGGGGAACCTGCGGCTGGATCACCTCCTTAAACGCTGAGCCGGAGCACACTCCCGGCGCAAGCGCCCACACCAATTGCTTGATCGCGCGAGGCACGGTAGAGAAACCGGGTCTGTAGCTCAGGTGGTTAGAGCGCACCCCTGATAAGGGTGAGGTCGGTGGTTCGAGTCCACCCAGACCCACCAAGACCGTCCTCGCGGAGGTTCCAGACGAAAGAGCCGTCCATGCTTTTTCGTCTGGTTTCTCGCAAATCAGTGTTCTTTAAAAAGCTAGCGTGTGTGAAAGCAGTCTGATCAGAAGGGTGTGATGCTCTCAAGATCA
>JALQWO010000357.1 GCA_023258655.1 Bacteroidia bacterium | reverse complement strand
TCCTGCCCTTCTGCTGTCCGATAATCATGAACGGCTTGTCATCAATGTTCGCAAAACCACCCACAATCGCCTTATCGTCCTTCACCTGCCTGTCGCCATGCAACTCGATGAAATCCGTAGCTATATTCTCAATGTAATCCAAGGTGTACGGACGGTCAGGGTGCCGAGAAATTTGCACCTTCTGCCAACCCGTTAAGTTGCCATACACAGACTGCTTCGCCTCCTCAATCTTGTTCTCCAAGGTGGCCATCATGTCTGTCATGTCCAATTTACCCTTTTCGTGGGTGTCCTTGGCTTTTTCGAGTTGTTCCATCAACTCTACTATGTCTTTTTCGAAATCGAACCAATTCTGATTTGCCATCGTATGCAAATAAATGAAATTATGGAGCACTTTGACTCCATGAGTGAAGATTATCTAAATAAGCGTGGATTAAACCCAATCCATGGCCATGGCGATGCCACCAAAAAAGGTAGGCAAACCCAACCAAAATGCCTCAGGTTGAAAAATCGTACAGTAAGTAAGTGCCAAACCACTGATCACAGTGAGTGCCCAGTAGCCTTTGGTGTTACGCTTTTGAGTATTCATAATGT
>JALQWO010000356.1 GCA_023258655.1 Bacteroidia bacterium | reverse complement strand
CCCAATTTATTGAGCAACAGCGGTAAAACAATTCCACCGCTTGAGTTTACACAATCAATCACCACCTTGAAATTTTTGGCTTTGATAGCAGCCACGTCAACCAAAGGTAAATTGAGTATTTTACCAATGTGCTTTTCAATGAAACTAGAATCGTTTTTTATTTTTCCTAGCGCAGTTACTTCTGCGAATTGAAAGTTATCACTTTCTGCAATTTTAAGAAGTTCTTCACCGTCTTTCGCTGATATAAATTCACCTCTTTCGTAGAGCAGTTTTAGGGCATTCCATTGCTTGGGATTGTGACTAGCAGTAAGTATAATTCCGCCATCAGCTTCTTCCATGGTAACGGCCATTTCAACAGTAGGGGTGGTACTCAATCCCGCATCAATAACATCGATTCCTAATCCTATTAGAGTTCCGCAAACCAAATGGTTCACCATTTCACCCGACATTCTTGCGTCTCTTCCGACTACAACCTTTAATTTCTTCTTGTCTAAGTTCCTTTGTTTCAGCCATGCTCCATAGGCAGAGCTAAATTTTACGATGTCGATAGGGCTCAAACCATTTCCTGGCTTACCTCCAATTGTACCTCTGAT
>JALQWO010000355.1 GCA_023258655.1 Bacteroidia bacterium | reverse complement strand
AAACACTAAATTATCTGGGCAGGCAAACCCAGTTTTATCTCCACCGGCCAGGAAGACTTCGTGAGTAAATTTAAGACTTCCAGGATCATTATTTGCTTCTGAAATTTTAAGTATTGAACCGTAGAAATTTTTATTAACTTTATTATTTGTAAGAGAGACCAAAACATTTCCCGTAAGTGGATCAAATTCAATATCCTCAGGACGATCAAGTGGAGTTGCGCCCACTAACTTTGCAGCTTCTCTCATCCAAATTTGAATTTCTGTCTGGTTTTTAAAATTCTTTTTAAGGATGGGCTGATCCTCAATACTTAAAGAAATCCATTCTCCTTTTTCCAAATTCGCCACATAGATTTTCCCACTTTCTAGTGAGGAGTTACTATCTGAGATAAATTTATAAAGGTGTTCGTTGATGGTATCATCACCCGTATAGGCAACAACTTTTCCATTCTTCGCCTTTGTCACGGCGGCACATTCATGGGCACAACGTCCAAGGGAGATAAGTTTTTTTGATTTTCCAGTCTTTGGTTCAACTTCTACGACCCAGCCATAATGCTCTGGTGGGTGAGGATAAAACTGATTCCATTTTTTCCAACTTTCAGT
>JALQWO010000354.1 GCA_023258655.1 Bacteroidia bacterium | reverse complement strand
AGATGTTTCAGTTCCCTAGGTTCGCTCTTTCTTCCTTATGAATTCGGGAAGAAGTTCTATGGAGTTGCCTCATTCGGAAACCTCCGGATCAAAGCTTTTTGCCCGCTCCCCGGAGCGTATCGCCGGTCATCGCGTCCTTCATCGCTTCTGAATGCCAAGGTATCCCCCAAAAGCCCTTTCTTTCTTGAATCGAAAGACAAAAATTATGTAGCCAGATTCTAGGTGTGGAGATAAGCGGACTCGAACCGCTGACATCTGCCGTGCAAGGGCAGCGCTCTACCAGCTGAGCTATATCCCCAGCTGGGCTATCCTGGACTTGAACCAGGGACCTCACCCTTATCAGGGGTGTGCTCTAACCAACTGAGCTAATAGCCCTACCTTAATAATGTTAAACTGGAATAAATCCAGTAAAGGTCCAAATCGACCTACAGACGGGTATAAAACCCTTTCTTGTTAAAGGAGGTCATCCAGCCGCACCTTCCGGTACGGCTACCTTGTTACGACTTCACCTCGGTCACTAATTTTACCTTCGGCATCTCCTTCCTTACGGTTAGGATAACGACTTCGGGTACAACCAGCTTCCATGGTGTGACGGGCGGT
>JALQWO010000353.1 GCA_023258655.1 Bacteroidia bacterium | reverse complement strand
CGCATCAGCCATGGCGCGGTGAATACGTTCCCGGGCCTTGTACACACCGCCCGTCAAACAATGGAAGCTGGGGGTGCCTGAAGTCGGTAACCGCAAGGAGCTGCCTAGGGTAAAACTAGTAACTGGTGTTAAGTCGTAACAAGGTAGCCGTACCGGAAGGTGCGGCTGGAACACCTCCTTTCTAGAGAAAAAACAGAAACGGAGTGAGAGATATGTGTGTTTAAAGTATTAGAAAAGTTGTTTTCTATTTCTCGATAAAATTAAATGCAAAAGCAAGAGTCCTCCCTACGGGATTCAGGTAGGATGGGCTATAAATAGTCCCGTAGCTCAGTTGGTTAGAGCACTACACTGATAATGTAGGGGTCAGCAGTTCAAATCTGCTCGGGACTACTGAAGCTTTAGCAGCATGGGGCGAAATCCGGGGGCGCTCGGAGGAGATTTTTCGTTTCTCAGTCACAGGTTGTGAAAAGAATGGGGGATTAGCTCAGCTGGCTAGAGCACCTGCCTTGCACGCAGGGGGTCAACGGTTCGAATCCGTTATCCTCCACATTACAAAGTTCATTGACATATTGGAATTGATTGAAGTAGTAAAAAAGAAAGAAGAAT
>JALQWO010000352.1 GCA_023258655.1 Bacteroidia bacterium | reverse complement strand
CAGCACCTTGCATACCCTTGTATGCGGCGGTACTTCGCGCCTCGTACTGCTCGTCCATAAACTCTGAATAACACTGCTATTCATCGTTCTTGGCATTTCTCTCGTTAAAGCTTCTGAAAGATTCAGAGCCAAGCAAGGCGAGGCGGAGAAGTGCGACGCATACACAGAAGTATGCGAGCGTTTCGACAACGACGCTTTGCGACGGCTATGAGCTTTCAGATGGTGGGTCTGGTTGGGCTCGAACCAACGACCCCCGCCTTATCAAGACGGTGCTCTAACCAGCTGAGCTACAGACCCCTTAAATAAAACGGGCCAATGATTCTTTGATAATGCCTAACAACTGATAAGTGTGAATGCTTGATAGTTCAAGACGTTCTCTAGAAAGGAGGTGATCCAGCCGCACCTTCCGATACGGCTACCTTGTTACGACTTCACCCCAGTCATGAATCCCACCGTGGTAATCGTCCTCCTTGCGGTTAGACTAACTACTTCTGGTGAAACCCACTCCCATGGTGTGACGGGCGGTGTGTACAAGGCCCGGGAACGTATTCACCGCGACATGCTGATCCGCGATTACTAGCGATTCCGACTTCATGGAGTCGAGTT
>JALQWO010000351.1 GCA_023258655.1 Bacteroidia bacterium | reverse complement strand
AACAATGGTTTGGTAATATCGTCGGCAGTGGGCCCCAAGCCCCCGGTAAGGATCACCAAATTGGCCCATGTTAATGCCGTATCCAAGGCATTGCGAATATCGTCTGCCACATCGCCTACGGCCACCCGGTGTTTCACCCGAATGCCTATTTCGTTCAACGATTTGGCCAACCATGCCGAGTTGGTATCGATGGTTTGTCCCATCAACAATTCATCGCCAATGGTTATAATGCAACATTGCGGACTCATAGGGCAGGGGTATTAAAATGAGGGGCTAAAAAATCGATAAGCACTTGCGGCATGGGCACGCGTTTTTGTGTTTTCGGGTCGAAAAATGTCAAGGTTACTTCCCCTTTATGAATCAAATCGCCCTTTTCGTTGTACAAGCGATGGACAAACGTAATAAATGTCGATTCGGGTTGAAACGTTTCCAATCGGGTTTCGATGGTAATCAATTCGTCGTACAAGGCCGGCCGTAAGTACTTGCATTGCATCTTCACAACGGGCATCACCACCCCGTCTTTTTCCATTTGAGCATAGGTATAGCCTGCTTCGCGAATCATATCGGCTCGGCCCATTTCGAAATACAGCGCATAATTGCCGTAATA
>JALQWO010000350.1 GCA_023258655.1 Bacteroidia bacterium | reverse complement strand
GAGAAAAATCCCTAGGCTAAATTTAATGAAAATCATAAAAACTATTCAGCAGAAATCATTCCTTTGAAATATTCTCTATTCATTCTTGCGATGTTATCCAAAGAAATTTCTTTAGGACATTCAACAGCGCAAGCACCAGTATTTGTACAATTTCCGAAACCTTCTTCGTCCATTGTTTTAACCATGTTTAAAACACGTTCTTTCGCTTCAACTTTACCTTGAGGTAACAATGCTAATTGAGAAACTTTAGCAGAAACAAATAACATTGCAGATGCATTTACACAAGAAGCTACACAAGCACCACAACCGATACAAGTAGCAGCTTCGAATGCTTTATCAGCATCAATTTTAGAAACTGGAATTGCATTTGCATCTACTGTATTTCCTGAAGTATTTACAGAAACGAAACCTCCTGAAGCCATGATACGATCAAAAGCACCACGATCAACTACTAAATCTTTGATTACAGGGAAAGCTCTACTTCTCCATGGTTCTACAAAGATAGTATCACCATCCTTGAACATACGCATGTGCAATTGACAAGTAGTCACTCCTGAATCTGGTCCGTGAGCGCGTCCGTTAATGAATAACGAACACATTCCGCAAAT
>JALQWO010000034.1 GCA_023258655.1 Bacteroidia bacterium | reverse complement strand
CAACAACCCGCAGAAAATCAAAAGAAACAAGGTGCTTCCGGCAAAACCCCATTCTTCGCCAATGGCGTCGAAGATAAAGTCTGTGTGCTGTTCTGGCACAAATCCCATCTTTGTTTGTGTGCCTTTGAGGTATCCGCGCCCCCATAGTTCGCCGGCGCCAATAGCAATCTTGGATTGTTTCAAGTTGAAACCCATTCCTCGATCATCCTCTTTGAGTCCCAATACCAACTCAATACGATCGCGCTGGTACTGTTGGAGTATCTTTAGATAAAACGTGCCCACAATGGTGTAAAAGAGCGATGAAATCACTGCAATTGTGGTCACAAGGATGGCAATGCCTCGGTCTTTTCGGACAAAAAACACAATAATAGAACCCAAACCCAATAGAATGCCGTAGCCATAAAAACTTGAAACACCTGTAGCTTCACTGATGATGCGAAAAATGGCAAGTATTCCCAACCACAGGGCTGAAAGCAAAATATATCCGGGAAGTCCTTCACGATACAATACCAAAAAAAAGGAGAAAAATACCAATGCGCTTCCCGTATCGTTTTGAATCAAAATTATGGCCATGGGAAGCAAGAAAATCCCCAGTGCAGTGGCGATATTTCGTGTTCCTTGAAAACGCACGCCATAGGTTCCTAAAAATTTGGCTAATGCCAATGCCGTGGCTACTTTGGCAAATTCGCTGGGCTGAATACCAAATCCACCAAATCCGAACCATGACTTGGCACCTGAAATTTCGCGTCCGAGAAACAATACCAAAATATTGAGGGTGATGGCTATGGCATAGAATCCATAAGCGAAATAGTCAATCACTACAACATTGGAAAATACGATCGTGAAAATGATCAGGATGGCACCAAATATGAAGACAAGCTGCTTAATGGCTATGTCTGAAAGAGAATAGAAGGCCTGATTTACATCGGATGTGGCGCTGGCGATACTAATGAATCCAATTAACAACAATACCACATAGAGGAATACCGCCAAACTGTCGATTTTCTCCTGGTTGTTGTTGCTAAGGGGTGTGTAACGCATTATTGAATGACGCTTGTTTTGATTCTTTCCTCCATGTCTGGTTTTGCAGATTCGGCTTTGCCTTGTAGGTATTTCTCAATCATCAAATTGGCTATAGGGGCGGCCCATGTGGCTCCAAATCCACCATTTTCAACCAATACGGCGATGGCGATTTTGGGATTCTCTTTGGGTGCAAAGGCGATATAAATTGAGTGGTCCTTTCCGTGTGGGTTTTGCGCAGTACCTGTTTTTGCACAGATTTCGATGTCTGGTATACCCGTGCCATTGGCCGTGCCTCCAGGTTTGGTTACATCCGACATGCCATCGATGACATATTGAAAATAGCGAGGGTCAACGGTGGTGAACTTTTTGATTTTATACTTCCTATCCCAAGCTGTGTCTTTGTACCCGTCAATTTTTTTCACCAAATGGGGTGAATAATACCAACCTCGGTTAGCCAAAATGGCGGCAGTATTACACATTTGCAGGGGCGTAAGCAGAATTTCTCCCTGTCCAATACTCAACGAAATGATGGTGCTACTTTTCCAACGATCTCCATGTCTACGGTCCAATTGTGCCACAGACGGGATGTTGCCTCTGGATTCGCCCAAAAGATCAATGTTGAGTGGGCTCCCCAAACCAAACGATCTGAGGTGTTTTTCCAGAGCGGCATAGCCAATTTTTACATCCCCATATTTGGGATTGTCGATAATATCCCGGAAAACCTGACAGTAATAACTATTGCACGAAATTCTGATGGATCCACGCAAATCCAGCGGTCCGCCATGTGGGTGGCATCCCACGCGAATGCTTCCTAGGCGATACCCTCCACCACAGCCATGCGTGGTTTCTGGGGTCAAAACACCTTCTTGCATCGCGATCAAAGCCATCACGGTTTTAAATGTGGAGCCAGGAGGGTAAACCCCTTTTACTGCACGATTATACAAAGGCTTTTGCGGATCGCGGAGCAAGGTTTTGAAGGTGTTGGCTCTGTCTCTTCCTACCATTGTATTGGGATCGTAATCAGGATTGTTGATGAATGCCAATACTTCGCCGGTGGCTGGTTCTATGGCTACAATACTGCCTTTTTTACCGTTGAGCAAGGCCCTGCCATACTCTTGTAAAACAAAGTCTAAACTGCTGATTACATCCGGACCAGCAGTGGCTGGATAGTTGAATTGGGTGTCTTTGACAACGCCCCGCTCCGTGTATGTTCTATCTTGCCAAACGGTTTTAACACCTTTTATGCCGCGGATTTGTTTTTCATAATATCGCTCTAAACCTGTAATTCCAACCAAGTCTCCAGGCTGATAGTATTCGTCTGAGTTAATCAGTTCTTCATCTGCTTCACCCAAATAACCCAACGCGTGGGAGAGGGTGGGCGTGGCAAACTGACGGTCTGTGCGCGATTCGATGAAAAATCCGTCCAAGCGATAAATATTCTCCCGCAACAGCGTAAACTGTTTGTTGGAGAGGTTGGCATAAAACAAGGCCGAGTTGTTGAAAGAATTGTTTTTCTGTCGCTTCTTGGCCCTTACCCTCGCATCGTCAATGAGTCCGCGTACGGTTTGTATGTCCAATTCAAGAATGGAACAGAGTAGGCCAGTGTCCAATTTTTTGATTTCATAGGGAAAAACCGATAAATCGTACATCTGCGTGCTGTATACCATCAACTTTCCGTTGCGGTCGAAAACGTTACTGCGCGATGGGTACAGTGTGATTTTGTTCAACGCATTGTTGATGGCCATTTTTTTGTAAGGCACTTCTCCGAGTTGCAGACTTGCCAACCGGATCGTGTAAACCACGAAAATGAAAAGTATCAGTCCAAAGAATACAATTTGTTTCGAGCGGTTCTTATCCATGGGATCAACGTTTACCTGTTAGCATTCTAAAAATCTGAATGAACAATACAGTGGCAAGGGCACTTGTAAAGCTTATCCAAACAATGGTCAAGATCGCTGACCAGCGAAAATAATCGAATGTAAAAAAGACCAGATGGTGAATAAAAGCCAGAGAGAATACATAAATGTTGTACCATTGCCAGCCTTTGTAGTCTTCGTGCATGGATGTCAACCCTTGTAATTGCATACTGTTTTCATCCAGGAAATACGCATCAATGTGGTATTTGATGTAGACCAAGCTAACACAAGCGGCCGTATGCATCCCCATACTTCCACCGAGTGCATCAATGGTCATTCCAAAAAAGAATGCACCGATCAACATGCCAAACTTGTTGACGGAAACTGGGATATTCAAAAAGAGCAAGATATAGGGCATGGGCTTGATCCACCAAGCGATATTTACCTCCTGTAAAATGAAGGTTTGAACCAAAGCCAATAGCAGCCCAGAAACGATATATCTAGCGATTTCTATCATCGTTGGTGCTTTCTTCGTTGGTTGGGATGGTGTTGTTCAACACGTCTAACTCTTTTTGGTGTATGTTTTTTATCACAGTTACCACATCCAATTGACCAAAATCGGTGGCCAATTTGACTTTGATGCGATGGAAGTTGGATTTCAGATTTGAACTGCTAGAAACGATCGTACCGATGGGAATCCCTGCCGGGAATAACAATGAATAATTCGAGGTGAATAATTTCATGCCGTTTTTCACCTTGACAAAGCGATTGACTTCCTCCAAATCAACCATAGTAGGGTCTTCGCCATTCCATGAGATTACCCCTTGGCTTGTTTTTAACTCATAAAAATAGGGAGTGATTTCAAATTTGGAATTCAATACACTCATTACCAGGGAATAATGCTCCGCGGATTCTACCACCACACCCACAATTCCCATGGGTGAAACCACCGACATGTGTCTTTTTATCCCGTCTTTAAACCCACGATCCAAAATGATGAAATTGTTCTGGTCCTGCACACTGTTGCGTATGACCCGGGCTTGGATGTATTCGTATTTGACGAGATTTCCTGTTTTATCGTCTAGGTAGGAGCTATCTCGTTTGGGTGAATTAAATGTGAGATTCCAATTCAACTGCTGCTTCAGTAAGTTGTTTTCCGCAATCAATTGTTGATTCACTTGTCGGAGATTAAAGTATGACTTGATATCCGAACGCCACTGATCCAGTTGACGATGTGCTCCCAAAGCTTGTCCGAAATAAATACTGTGTTGATAAAAGTGGTAACGGAAAATCTGTGTTACTGCACTCAAGAGCAATAATACAAACAGCAAAGGGTGTGCTTGATTCCGTATCCAACGGAATATTACCAACATGGTTTAATCGATTAAGCTGTCATTAAGAATTTGAATCGGCCAATGTTCTTCAATGCAGTGCCGGTACCTCTCACAACTGCGCGCAACGGATCCTCGGCGATATGAACACGCAACTTTGTTTTGGCTGAAATTCGCTTGTCCAAACCACGCAACAACGCACCGCCCCCAGTAAGCCAAATTCCATTGGCAAGAATATCGGCACTCAATTCTGGTGGTGATTGCTCTAACGCCCTTAGGACAGCTTCTTCCACCTTCATGATGCTTTTGTCAAGAGCACGTGCAATCTCGCTGTAGCTTACGATAATTTGTTTTGGGATGCCCGTCATTAAGTCGCGACCAAAAACCGCGTAATCTTCTGGCGGGGTGTCGAGTTCTTGCAACGCAGAACCGATATGAATTTTGATTTTTTCCGCAGTGCGCTCACCAATCAACAGATTGTGTTCGCGACGCATGTATTCAAGGATATCCAAGTTGAATTCGTCGCCCGCTACTCGAATACTCTCATCACAAACAATACCACCCAACGCGATAATCGCAATTTCAGTGGTGCCACCGCCGATATCTACGATCATGTTGCCTTGGGGTTGGGTTACATCAATTCCGATACCCACCGCTGCTGCCATGGGTTCGTGTATCAGATAAACTTCTTTGGCTCCGCTGCGCTCCGCCGAATCCTTCACCGCACGTTTTTCCACCTCTGTGATACCACTCGGGATGCAGATTACCATTTTTAACTGCGGTGAAATCCATCGCTGCTTCTGATTCATCATTTTGATCATGCCGCGAATCATGTGTTCCGCCGCCTGAAAATCAGCGATAACACCATCCTTCAAAGGACGAATGGTTTTTATGCCCTCGTTTTCCTTTCCAAACATTTGCATCGCATCCTTTCCAATGGCAATCACGTTGCCAGTATTTCGCTCTATCGCAATGATGCTGGGCTCATCAACGACTACCTTGTCTTTGTGGATGATCAATGTGTTGGCAGTGCCTAAGTCAATTGCAAGTTCTTGGGTGAGAAAACTAAAAAAACTCATGGGTTTGTTATGTGTTGCAAAATAAACACAAATCCCAACAATTTGGACACGTTTTTTTCAGTAAATCATTAAAAATTCCAAGTCATACATACATGTTGGATTGGCGACAGAATTTTCCCTTCTTTTAGTCCCCAAGCCACTTCATAGCGAATTGGCATTTTAAGGACTTCGCTACTTACCCCAAAGCCTGTCCCTGCAATCCATGGATTTCGTTTTGCAAATACTTCCAAACGATAATTGGGCGAGTTGATTTGTTCCAAATTAAAAGGGTTCTGGGTGGCGGAAGGACTCCTGCCAATGTAGGCTGTGCCAGCATCAAAAAAACCGTAAATCTCCATGCGCTGAAGCATGTCTGATTTCGACAAATTTTTGTGCAGAAGGGCATATGGCCTTACCGATAGTTTCACATTGGCTACCGCCGCTGAATGACCTAAACGTGCTCCGGCATAAAACCCCCTCACATAGCCCCCCACCATGCGATAACCGTACAAATTCTCTTTTTCAGACAGTGCTTGATAAGTTGTATTCCAAGGCTCTGGGTTGATCCAACCTTGCGATCCACCGACCCAATATTGATTTCTAACCTTTCCAGTACTGCTGTTGCATCGAACATCTGTTTGTACATAAAGACCGTGAAAGAGCGACTTCTTTAATTGACCGACCAGCTGAAAATCAATGCCATAATCCATGTTTTGCGCGCTGGTATTGTAACGATGGATACCAGTAGTTCCCTGGATGAAGGCTTCAGTGCGTAAATGTTTCCGCGGGGATTTGCCCTCAAACATTGCCTTGGCTGATAGCATTACATTTTGACTGCTCAATACGTTTTGTGATTTCAACACAGAAAATGGACGGTTGATTTTTTGAAATTGAATGTCGCGCTGAAAATACCAATCCGCCGAAAATTGAAGATTTTTCCCATGACTTTTGGTCAGCCCCGCCGCTATTTTGTCGCCCAAATTTTGAAACAATGAAAATTCCCGCAAGTAATATTGCCGACTTCTGTGGTAGTAAGCCTGTTTCAGCGTCCAATCACCCAAAACCCAAGCTTGTTCCATCCTGATAGCAATTCTACTCATGGGCAAATTCGACAAAATTCCCGCCTTAATCTTGTGTCCAAATCGGGGATTGGATAAATAAAATCGCAATTCTGGCGTCAGAGGGTGATTGTATAATGAATTGGGATCAATAGTTGCCGAATTGGGAAATGCTTCGGGTTCCTCGTTTCCCAGAAATAAGCCTCCGCGATCTAACATCATGGCGCTTTTTGCTTGTGTAACCGTAAATTTCCCGCGGTTGTAAATGGGTAGAGCGATGCTCTTCCTCTGGTAGTTCAAGTTCTTGTAGGGGAATGGTGACAAATATGTCCAAGTGTCACGTGGCGTTTGTACATCCAAAGAGTCTGCAGGCATATTGTCCAAGAAGATCCTGGCTGAATCAATTGGTTTCTCAAATTTTCGCATCATCTCCTTGATTTCTACAGCAGAAATATTTCCACTTTCCATCCATCGAAGCAGATTTTCATCGTGTAAAAAACTGACCTGTAAAATGCCGGTGCCTGTTTGTGGAATAGAGTCTTTGAACTGTTGGGCAAAACCGCCCAGGACAGGAATACTCCAGCGAGTAATGGTAGAATCATTTAGTTTTGTAAAATTAATAAACCATTGATTATCTTTTGATTGTATGTAGCTAATTACATCATTACTTTCAATAATTAGATCTTTGGATATTTCGCGATGTGGCAATGTGTCACGCCACAAGACGCTGCGTTGATTATCGACCAATTGCACCAACTGAATGACTGATTTCTTGGAATCTGAGGCCACTACCGAACTCTCCTCGATGGACGTATTTTCCAGTACAAATTTTTCCACCGATTTGGATACCACGTCGCAGTTCAATCCCTGCGGATTTCGGAGATAAATGGCCGATTCCGGGATCAATTTCGCATGAAGGTTTCGGTAAAGTGTTTTTTCTGATATCAGCCCCGACTGACGCTCTCTCAAAATCCAACATTCTTCGTCGGGCACGAACAGTTGTATCAAGTAATTCTGAGATCCGTTTCCCAGCGAGTGCATATTCAACACGGGGGAATTTCCGCGGTGAGTATTGATTTGAAATTCACTTTCGGTTTTCTCTCCGCTTTGGGGTTTGATTTTATCCTTCACGGACGAGTACCAAGATCCGAAGGACTCACCAAGTAAAAATTCAACTGCGGTAGATGACTGCCCTGTATACTTCAAGACAAACCAAAAATTGGTCATCGCGGCATTGCCGAACGATTGAATCCAAAGATGCCAGACATATCGTCCGAAAGTTTGCGCCGATAAAGGTTCTATGAGATTGGGATAACGAAATGCCCCTTTGTCCCGATAATACTGAAACTCATCCTGTGCCGTAATTGTCCATCCGTTTGCCCAATGAGCACAAAGTCCTTGAAAGATCCAACTCGGGAAATCTTGGTAACCTGACTGTGTCATTTTTTGACGAATACTGCTACCATTCAAAAACTCATTCAAAGTAAAATGCGCAATAATATACCTGAGTTGGATACGGATTTCCTCTATCGATGTGCCGAAATAAACAGGGTAATGGTTGGTAGACATTCCCAAAAAATCGGACTGGTATCGTTCAAGCCAAACAGGGTGAGTTTGCAGTGCCTTTTGGTATTCAGGAGCAGAGACAAACAGTCTGACATGCAATTGGCCGGTCAATTTATATCCCAACAAACGCTCAAATTCCATGAGGTTGGAAGAGGCCAAGCTAAAAAGTGTATCAATCAGGTCGGCCCGATGATTTAGGAATGAATCTACTTCTTGATTTGCAAGATCTGAATCATTAACGGACAATTCAACAGAGATGCGGTCAAATTGAAGGTGGGTTGCTTGTCCCTTGGCCGATTGAATAAAACCGGACAGTAGAAATACCAAGATCAGCAGCCGAAAAATTGATGGACAATCGCGCATTAACTGATTCTTAGGGTATTGATACCGCATGTTCCGAATATACAAACCATCGCACGATAAACAAACACACACTCCGTATTACCTTTGTGGGATGAGTATGCGACAGTCACAAGATTACATCGAATTAGAAAATCAATACGGGGCCCACAACTATCACCCATTGCCAGTGGTATTGTCGAAAGGAGAGGGCGTATTTGTATGGGATGTGGAAGGGAAGATGTATTTTGATTTTCTTGCAGCATATTCGGCCGTGAATCAAGGACATTGTCACCCCAGAATTTTGGATGCATTGCATTCCCAAAGTCAGAGAATCACCCTCACGAGCCGAGCATTTCACAATGACCAATTGGGTCCTTTTGAAAAATATATCACTGAGTTGTTGGGTTTTGATCGCGTTTTACCAATGAATACAGGTGTGGAAGGAGGGGAGACCGCGATAAAATTGGCGCGCAAATGGGGATATACGGTCAAAGGAATCCCAGCAAACCAAGCAAAAGTTGTTTTTGCCACAGGGAATTTTTGGGGTAGAACCATCGCGGCAATATCTAGTTCACAAGACCCCGATAGCTATGGTGATTTTGGTCCTTTTGTACCCGGATTCGAGGTGGTTCCATACAACGATTTGGAGGCACTTGACAAAATCTTTCAAGACGGTCATGTGGCAGCATTTATGGTTGAACCCATTCAAGGAGAAGCAGGGGTGATCGTACCGGATGATGGGTACTTGGCGGGTGTAAGGGCGCTTTGCAGTAAATACAATGTGTTATGGATTGCGGATGAAGTGCAAACAGGGTTGGGCAGAACAGGGAAAATGCTCTGTTGTGACCACGCTGGAGTGAAGCCCGATATTTTGGTATTGGGAAAGGCGTTGGGCGGCGGGGTGTTTCCTGTGAGCGCTGTGTTGACGAGCCACGAAGTAATGAACGTGTTGCATCCAGGCCAGCATGGGTCTACATTTGGTGGAAATCCCCTTGCATGCGCTGTTGCCATGTCTGCGTTACAAGTGTTGGTGGATGAAAAATTGGCTGAGAATGCTGAGGCATTGGGGGAAGTTTTTCGCACGCGCTTACGTGACATACACTCTCCTGTGATCTCTGCTGTGCGCGGAAAGGGCTTGTTGAACGCCATTGATATTTTGCCATTTGGCGATGGGAAAACCGCTTATGATGTATGTATGGCACTGAAGCAGAATGGATTGCTCGCCAAGCAAACCCATACCCATACCATTCGATTTGCACCGCCTTTGACAATCACACTGGAACAAATCAATGCAGCAGCAGATATTATCGCAAGTACAATTGAAGCAGTGACGAAATAATCTCCCCAAAATTTCGTATTTTTGCATTCCCGCTCGGGTGGCGGAATAGGTAGACGCGCAGGACTTAAAATCCTGTTTTCAGTAATGAAAGTACGGGTTCGATTCCCGTCCCGAGCACAAATGAAGAAGATTGTTCTATCAATCGTTCTAACCATTGCTTTCTCTTGCAATACACCGGGCGGTGCAAGCAGATTTATCAGTGAAACGGATACTACCTACTCAGAGGATATTCGCGCTGTTTCAGCCAAAATTAATGCCAATCCCAATGATGCGGAGCTCTATTATAAGCGAGCCAACACATTCTATTACGAAAAACGATACAAAGACGCGATAGCGGACTTTGAATATGCCCTTGAGATCAATCCCAAACAGCCATTGTATCATTTCCGATGTGCAGAAACATGGATTGCCATGGATTCTACCGATGCTGAAAAGACCAAATATCATTTGACCCAAGCCCTATTACTGAAGCCAGATTACTTTGAAGCAACATCCTTGTTGGCCAAATATCACTTGGCTCGACAGCAATATCCGGAAGCCATCAAGCTATATACGTCGCTGCTGGAACAGCCAGAATTCGCTGATCCCGCTTTTGTGCTGTTGTCAATCGCCTACAAAGAACAAAAGGATACAACAAAAGCAGAAGCATTGATTGACAGAGCATTGACGGTAAACCCAGAGAACTTTGATGCAGTCATGCAAAAAGTACTGATTCTCCACCATCGAAACGATCCCCAAACCATGGCTTGGGCGACAAAAGCTGTTCGGATGAATGAATTTAGTGATGAGGCGCTTTACACCTTGGGCCTGATACTGCAAAACCAATTGAAATACGCAGATGCAATATCGTATTACGAACGCGTGATCAAAGTCAATCCCAATCATGTATTTGCGCATTATAATTTGGCTGTGATACAATCGCTGTTCGACAATCACGCGGAGTGCATTGATTGGTGCGACAAGGTATTGGATTTGAATGGATCGTTTGATAAGGCCCACGCCCTGAAAGGGTATTCTTATGAAAAAATGGGCAATAAAAAAGCGGCCCTGCAAGAATACAAAGCCGCTCTGTCTATCAACCCCAATGACGCATTGGCCAAGGAAGGGTTGAATAATGTTCAATAATTAGTGTTTCTTAAATACCACTTTTGAGTAGATGTACTCGGTGGTACCACCAAAGTTGTACAAATATTTTCTTCTTAACACAATTTGCTCTCCAGTTAATGAGGAAATATCCCAGGTGTATCCAAACACGGTAACCATGTTGTCATTGGCGCTGGCCATACTCCAAGCAAATTTTTCAGTTGCCGCTTCGGCGGGATCGCATTTAACTGCAGAACGGTTGATTTCAACTTGTGAAGTAGAAATAAACGTGTAGAAGTCGTCTTTCATACATGGATCGATGTTACTTACATTGTCTTGGCTAGAACTGTCGTTCCAAGAACTCAAATCCCATGCATGCAACATAAACACTTCTTGCTTTGTTTTACCACTGATGTCAATAGCGCCACCATTGGATCCAGTTGAATCACACGAGGCTGCAAACAACATCGCCACAGCCGAAATACTAAAGATGAATTTTTTCATAATGTGCCCCAAATATAATTATCTCAGCGTTCCAACCAAAACCTCAGCGTAAATCTTGAATCACTTCCGCGGCCATTCTCAATCCAAAAAGTGCTGGCATGTATGAAATTGTGCCGTAAAATGATTTTTTAAAATTGCTACCATCGGTCAATCTTACCGAGTCACGACACAATTCTCCTTTGTTGAAAACGGCCTTAAATCCACTGTATATGCCATTCTTGTGTAATCTTTTTCGCACGTTTTTGGCGAAAGGACAGTTGAAAGTTTTTCCTATGTCGGTGACTTCAACCAATGAGGCATCCATTTTACCGCCTGCGCCCATGCTCGAAATCAACCGCTGTCCGTTTTCGATACAACTGCGAATCAAGTATACTTTGGGTGTAACGGAATCAATGCAGTCCATCACATAATCAAATCGTTCTGCACGCACCAGTTCTTGGGTATGCTCTGGACGTTGAAATGAATCAATCACCCGCAAATTCACATCGGGATTGATATCCAAAATACGCGCTGCCATCAACGCGGCCTTCTTTTCTCCAACGGTGCTCGTCAACGCGGGTAACTGCCTGTTCTTGTTGGTTTTGTCTACAATGTCACCATCGATAATGGTTAAGTTTCCGATGCCCGCTCGGGCCACAAATTCAGCGGCAAAACTACCAACCCCACCGAGTCCAACGATTAACACATTTCGCGATGCCAGTCGCTCTACTGATTCTTTGCCAATCAACAACTCGGTACGTTCTAACCACGATAAATCCATACCTGCAAATTTAGTATCAAAGTGAAGTACCTTTGTTTGGTATGGGAAAATTAAGCCGATTTACGCTGTCGTTGGGAATCTTCTTGTGTTTCAACTTTACGGCCTTTGCTCAACCCAATGCGGATGCTGCACAAAATATCGGGCCTCAATTGTCGTCCAAGTCACAGGTATTGAGTCCCACCGCCCAACTATTCACCAATCTTTCCCTACGCAATGCCCTCATTCCCACGTTTGATGGGAAATACGATGCCCAATTGTTGGTTGATGGCCACTTCGAGTTGCCCGATAAAGTAGAATTGCTCTCCAGCATCCATGATCCGGAAAACCCGAGTTATCGATTGTTACACGTACGTTTTGCAGAAGATGGATGGCAATCACTGATACTGCAGTCGGGTTTGATGTACTTGGATATTTCTGCCAAGATAAACAGTGCTCGACCGTTGAATGATACTGCCAGGATTCACAGCCGTGTGGATCTTGCCGAAAATGGATTGCAAAACCAACTCAGTCAAAATTATACCGGAAAAGGAGTTCTCGTTGGCATTGTAGATATTGGCTTTCAAACGGATCACCCCACATTCTACGATCGTCAAGGAAGTAATTACCGGGTATTAAGATTTTGGAATCAACAAGTTAATGGAAACAATCCTGCGGGATTTTCCTATGGAACTGAGTACAAAGATTCCCAAAGTATTTTATCGGCAATAGACGATGATGGTTCGCATGGAACACATGTTGCGGGGATAGCGGGAGGATCAGGCCTCGCATCGCCCAATGGGAAACACCGCGGAATGGCGCCAGAATCGCAGTTGGCTTTTGTTGGAATTAAGTATGCCAATGATACATTGGGTGGTAGTGGACTCGGCGATTATGTTGTGGCGAATCCAACCATCCTGGATGGCTACCAATACGTGTTTAAGTTGGGGGAGCAACTCGGAATGCCCGCTGTATGTAATTTGAGCTGGGGAATGCATACCGGTCCCCATGACGGGACATCCTTGTTTGACAGATCTGTGAAATCTTTGGTAGGAGCAGGAAGAATTGTTGTGGGTGCTGCGGGGAACGACGGTAGAAATCAAATGCATTTTTATGCAGAAACAAAAGGTGACACAGCATTTACCCTTGCCTTGGATCACAATCGCAACAATCATCCTCATGAGAATGTTCTCACCGATATTTGGGGTGGTG
>JALQWO010000349.1 GCA_023258655.1 Bacteroidia bacterium | reverse complement strand
TGAAGTAAAATTAGGTGAAGCAACAAGATTTGGTGCTACCGCTTTTAATGCAGAAGGTGAAGTGGCTGGTGCTGTAGTGATGATGCTAAAGGGTGAGAATAGTAAAAAAGTTATTGAAGCCATTAAGTATAAAATAAGTGCTATTGAAAAATCTTTGCCAGAAGGTGTAGTCATAGAACCTTTCTTAGACAGAACTAAAATGGTGAATAATGCTATTAGTACAGTTGCTACTAATTTTTGTTTTGATTTTGTTCTTAGGAAATCTCAGAGCAGGCCTTGTTGTAGCTTCAGTTATTCCATTATCAATGTTGTTTGCTTTTATTCTAATGAATGTTTTTGGAGTGAGTGGTAATTTAATGAGTTTGGGCGCATTAGATTTTGGATTATTGGTAGATGGTGCAGTTATTATTGTGGAAGCAGTTTTGCATCAATTATATCATCCATCTAAAACTACTTTACATACAAACAAGATTGATAAAACTGAAATGAATGAAGTGGTAGGTAATATTTCCAATAAAATGATGGGAGCTGCTGCATTCGGCCAAATTATCATTCTAATTGTGTATTTGCCTATCTTAACATTAAGTGGTATTGAAGGTAAAATGTTTGGTCC
>JALQWO010000348.1 GCA_023258655.1 Bacteroidia bacterium | reverse complement strand
CGTCACACCATGGGAGTTGATTGCACCAGAAGTAGGTAGCCTAACCGCAAGGAGGGCGCCTACCACGGTGTGGTCCATGACTGGGGTGAAGTCGTAACAAGGTAGCCGTACGGGAACGTGCGGCTGGATCACCTCCTTTAAAGTAACGCGTACAGCGTCTGTTGCGAGTTTCCACACAAGTTACCTGTCCTAATGTTGGTTGGTTGCCCTCTATGGCCACTGGCTACGGGCCGCCGATGAACTGACGAGAAATCGTTGCATCGGGACCATAGCTCAGTTGGTAGAGCAAACGCTTGATAAGCGTTAGGTCGTTGGTTCGAGTCCAACTGGTCCCACCATTCCCAGGCAGTGTCCTCCAAGTCTTTTGTGGGGCCATAGCTCAGCTGGGAGAGCGTCTGGTTTGCATCCAGAAGGTCATCGGTTCGATCCCGATTGGCTCCACCAACTTCCTCCTCATGACGGGATACTCCTGCCAAGGAATATGCCGTGATGAGGCGTCGCCCAGCGCGGCGTCTGCTCTTTAACAATCCGGAAATGTTTTTTGATTTGACGCTAAGTTTTCAAGCGAAAGTTTTTATTTTTGAAACTCAAGCTAGAAAATGTCGCGTTCGCAT
>JALQWO010000347.1 GCA_023258655.1 Bacteroidia bacterium | reverse complement strand
GTCCACCGGCTTTGGCACGGCGCACCAGCTCGGGCAGCAGGTCGGCGGCGTTGCCACACACCCCGATCGATACCGCCTCTTTGCGCGCGGTGTGGTGGGCGATCAGCGCCAGCGCCTCGTCCAGATTGGCAGCCTGCTTGTCCAGGTAGCGGGTGCGCAGGCGAAAGTCGATGCTGCTTTGCTGGCATTCGATATTGAGCGAACAGGCCCCGGCAAATGTGGCCGCCAGCGGTTGGGCACCCCCCATGCCGCCCAGACCTGCGGTGAGTACCCAGCGCCCGCTGAGCTCACCCTGGTAGTGCTGGCGTCCGGCTTCGACAAAGGTCTCGTACGTGCCTTGCACAATGCCTTGGGAGCCGATGTAAATCCAACTGCCCGCGGTCATCTGCCCGTACATCATCAGCCCCGCGCGGTCAAGCGCATTGAAGTGCTCCCAGGTGGACCACTTGGGCACGAGGTTGGAGTTGGCGATCAGCACGCGGGGTGCGTCGGTGTGGGTGCGGAACACCCCGACCGGCTTGCCGCTTTGCACCAGCAGCGTCTCGTCGGGTTTGAGCTTGCGCAGGCTGTCCATGATGCCGTCAAAGCAGGCCCAGTTGCGCGCCGCCTTGCCGAT
>JALQWO010000346.1:271-619 GCA_023258655.1 Bacteroidia bacterium | reverse complement strand
CGAAACCCACTTTAAAGTAAAAATTGATGGCTTTGTAATTCTGGCGATTTACTTGTAAGCGCATCGTTCGCAAATCTGTAATCATCATCATCAACTCCTGCCAAATTGCCTGCCCCATCCCGCTTCGCTGCTGTCGGGTGTCGATATACAGCTTATTCAAAAAATAATCCCCCTCACCGCGCTGCTCAATGGCCACGAAACCCTGGGGCTCACCGTCAACCATCACCCGATAAAACCGCTGTCCTTCCGCCATCTGCTGCAACATCGCCTCAGTAGAATAAAACCGAGCCAGCATATAATTCACCTGCTCCATTCCAATAATTTCAGGGTAATGATCGCGCCAAATAA
>JALQWO010000346.1:0-261 GCA_023258655.1 Bacteroidia bacterium | reverse complement strand
ATTCAACATATAATCCACCTGATCTTGACCAATGATCGAGGGGTAATGGTCATTCCAAATCACACGAGCCAAAGCCTGAATTGCGGAAATATTCTCTTCGCTGCCAACAACTAACTGTAAATTCACACTCCGAAATTCGCATTTTTGTGGCAGTAAATCATGCTAGCGCTTAAGAACCTTTCCACCGGATTCCCCAAAAGCAACCTGCTGCTGCATGAAAATATCAATTTGGACCTATCCCCGGGTAGTCTGATTTTACTC
>JALQWO010000345.1 GCA_023258655.1 Bacteroidia bacterium | reverse complement strand
GACCCGACGCTATTGATTTCTCAATAAATTCTTCAAAATGACGTCCCAACGAAATTGATGTGTTTCGACCCATGTCTAAATGTATCGTAAAAGTACCAAATATTGGTATCAATTCCAAAATCCAACATTGAAGATTCTCTTCCATACCCTATCGCCTCCAACAAACAACTTGCAACAATCACCCCATCTTAGGAAACAACCACCCTTTGGCAGAGGCGATCAATTCCTGCATTGGCTGGGTTTTGTGATCGATATCGTAAGCCTTAGAAAACGCATCAACCCCTTGTTGTAATGCCGGCGCCGTGGTCTGGCCGCGTTGTTTTAATGCCGCCACGCCGCACAACCATTCCACCGCCAAAATATTCTCAACATTCTCAATCACACGCAACAATTTCGTGGCCGCATTGGCCCCCATGCTTACGTGATCCTCTTGTCCGTTCGAACTCATGATACTATCCACAGAAGCCGGTGTACACAGCTGTTTATTCTGAGAGGCCAAGGCCGCCGCACTATACTGCGCAATCATGTAACCGCTATCCAACCCCGCACCATCGGCCAAATAGGGCGATAATCCCCGCTGTCCGCTCACCAACAAATAGGTCCTGCGCTCGCTAATGCT
>JALQWO010000344.1 GCA_023258655.1 Bacteroidia bacterium | reverse complement strand
GCAGGGCTTGCGGTGTCAGTCTGTAGAGCGACCATAAGACCAGAACAGAGTGAATCTGTTAAGGCAGGTGCGAAAAATCCTTCGGGAAAGAAGCAGAAACCCAAATCGTGAGGTTTGGGAATCGCCGTCCGTTTTACGGCGGCGAGGATGTCAACCGTTAGGGGGATAAGCTAAAACGCACTTAAACCACCTAAAATAGAAATAGTAACTTGAGAAAAATCCTACTTATGCCAGCCAAAGATTTCCTAGACTTAGAAGAAAAGAAAAACTTACAAAAAGCTCTTAAAGAAGAAGAAAGAGCAGAGGTTAGGGAAAGAATTTTAATGTTTCTCTTGCTAAACGACGGAAAAACTCAACGAGAAATAGCTGATTTTATTGGCTGTTCACTCAAAACGGTCGCCCCTTGGTGTGTTCACGGCGATCCTAACAATTTAGAAAGTCTAGAAGATGGGAGAAAAAATGGAAATCATAAAAAAGCCACAGAGGAATATATTAATTTACTATTGAAAATAGTTGATGAAGACCCGAAGGAATTTGGATAGGAATTCGGGAGATGGACAGCGGCAAGATTAGCAGAGCATCTAGAAAAGGAAACAGGAATTAAACTGAGTGGCTCGCAAGTG
>JALQWO010000343.1 GCA_023258655.1 Bacteroidia bacterium | reverse complement strand
GAGACTTTCGGTCGCATGGCCATGAACGACGAGGAAACAGTGGCTCTCATCGCCGGTGGTCACACCTTTGGTAAAGCGCATGGCGCAGCTGATCCGTCGAAATACGTAGGACCTGAGCCTGCTGGTGCCGACATCCTCGAGCAGAGCATGGGTTGGAAGAACACCTACCATAGCGGACACGGCGTACACACCATCACCAGTGGATTGGAAGGTGCTTGGACTAAAACGCCGACACAATGGAGCAACAATTACTTTGAAAATCGGTTACGAATGGGAGTTGACCAAAAGCCCGGCTGGTGCGCATCAGTGGAAGCCAAAAGGAAACGCCGCTGCTGACCTTGTGCCAGACGCTCATGATAAATCCGTGAAGCATGCGCCTATGATGCTAACATCCGATCTCGCCCTGAGAATGGATCCGGCGTATGAAAAAATCTCTCGTCGTTTTTACGAGAATCCCGATCAGTTCGCCGATGCGTTTGCTCGTGCTTGGTTCAAACTCACCCACCGCGACATGGGGCCACGCGCTCGTTACCTCGGACCAGAAGTCCCAAAAGAAGTATTGATCTGGCAAGATCCGATTCCTGCCGTTACTCACCCGCTCATCGATTCCAATGACATCGCTTCC
>JALQWO010000342.1 GCA_023258655.1 Bacteroidia bacterium | reverse complement strand
GCTCCAAAATCTAAAAGCAACATTTATATAGGTGTTTTAATAGGTATATTTTTATTTATCATTCTTAGATTTCAAGTTTTTATTTCATCAGATGAGTCTACGGTTGATGTTGTAAATAATTACATTTCTGCTGCAATTTTTGCTATTGCTGTTGCTATTCCTTTGATAATAATTCTTGATAAATCTTTAACTAAAGTAGAAAAAAGTCAAATTGGTGTAATTTATATCATTGCTTTCTTCGTGATTTTCTTCTGGGCAGCTTTTGAACAAGCAGGTGCTTCTTTAACATTCTTTGCGCAAGAACAAACAGACAGAGTTTTCTTTGGTTGGGCGATGCCTGCAAGCTGGTTCGGAAGCTTTAACGCAGTATTTATTGTGATTTTGGCGCCAATTGTTTCTATTTTATGGACTAAATTAGCAAACAAAGGAAAAGAACCTGCGTCACCTTACAAACAAGCAATGGGTCTATTTTTACTTGCATTGGGTTATGTTTTTATTGCTTATGGTGTGAAAGGAGTTGAACCAGGTATTAAAGTAAGTATTATTTGGTTGACAGGTTTATACTTAATACATACAGTAGGTGAGTTGTTTTTATCTCCAATCGGATTGTCTATGGTAAATAAATTAGCTCC
>JALQWO010000341.1:310-634 GCA_023258655.1 Bacteroidia bacterium | reverse complement strand
TGTAAACGGAAAATTATTAGAAAATATGACGTGTTTTGTCGAATTATACCAAATTAACAATTCTAACAATTCGTTGAAAATTGATTTCAAGCGTCAATTCCATTGATTCCGTCTCCAATCCCCCCTTCAATGTGGGTCCCTAAAACTAAAAAACCCAAACAGTGTTTCTCATTCACCAAGCTACAGTAAGATGGCAGACTGACAGTTATGGGGATTGCTGTCCGACAATTTAGCAGATACGTCCAATTATTCTGCCGAATCGGCGTAATTGATGGCAATTCAATCCCTAAAATTGTAGTTTTGAATTTTATTTAATTCTTGGCT
>JALQWO010000341.1:0-300 GCA_023258655.1 Bacteroidia bacterium | reverse complement strand
CACAACCACAACATGGAAAACAATCAACCCAATCCCGAAAATAAAAAGCCGGGAGGATTTCGCTTTAACCCCTACTGGATTTACGGCGCGCTGTTCCTAATACTCATGGCGATGCTGTTCTTGCCCAAGAACACAGGACAAAGCACAAACTGGAAAGAAACCCGAGAAATGATTCTTCAGGGTGACGTGAAGAAAATTGTGGTTGTAAACGATCGCTTCATTGAGGTTTACCTCACACAAGAAGCCGTTCAGCAGAAACGATACAAAGGCGTCAGAAAACGTCAAGACTATTTGGGCGCA
>JALQWO010000340.1 GCA_023258655.1 Bacteroidia bacterium | reverse complement strand
GATTGATCAGGTTGGGATAGGTTCTTTCGTTGAATACCAAAAACCCGGTGTCGACGCCATGCGTGACCATGCCTGCGGCCGTAGGCAAACTGATGTCAACGGTATTGGCGTGTCCACCAAAGTAATCACCCGCTTCAAACAGCGTGACCTCGGCTTGTCCTTTTAAGCTGTGTGCAACGGCCAAGCCCGAGATGCCTGAGCCGACAACGGCAATTTTTTTGTACTTCAAGATGTCAGACTTTCGCAATCAATTTAGGAGGGCTTGCCCGCCAAGCTTTTCTCAAGCGCTTGCACCAGACTTCTGCTGTCGGGACTGGTCATGCTGTTGTAGCTGTCGATCAACTTGCCATCGCGGCCAATCAGGTACTTGTAAAAGTTCCACTTGGGACGCTGTCCAGGGGCTTGGGCCAGTTGTTTGAAAAACGTCACCGCTGCTTCACCAGTTACCGAGGTTTTGGCGAACATTGGAAACTTCACACCAAAGGTGTTTTCACAAAAGTCTGCAATTTCTTGGTTGGTGGCCTTCTCTTGCGCAAAATCATTGGAGGGAAAGCCCAGCACCACCAAACCACGGTCCTTGTATTTGTCGTAAAGGGCTTCCAAACCTTTGTATTGAGGCGTGAAACCACAGTAGCT
>JALQWO010000033.1:2255-13230 GCA_023258655.1 Bacteroidia bacterium | reverse complement strand
AGCATGTGGGCACAACACAGCGAGGGTGTTTCTAACCAATCGTTGGATCAAGGTGCCTACATCATTGATGAGGGTGACGTTGAGAACGAGTGGGGTGTAATCTACCAAGGTGGTTTGAAGAACATGCGGTTGTTGGAAAAAACGGCCGGTGATGGCAATCCAGCTTATCAGGGTATGGCGAAGGTCATGACTGCGATGATGTTGGGTGTAGCTACCGACATGTGGGGTGATATTCCTTGGACCGAAGCGTTGGATGGAGAAGCTGGTAATTACAGCGCCAAATACGATTCACAAGAGAGTATTATTGCTGCCATTCAAACCATGTTGGATGACGCTGTTGTATTGTTGGATAAGCCCGACAATGCATTGGTTCCAGGTTCTGACGATTTCATTTACGGTGGAGACGCTGGTAAGTGGAAGGCGTTGGCTTATGCGATTAAGGCGCGTTATGCCATGCGTGTGAGCAACCGTGATGCCAACTGGCACACCAAGGCGTTGGATTACGTATCCAAGGCTAAGGCGGCTGGTTTCACTAGTTCTGCTGCTGATGCCAACTGCGTATTTGGTTCAAATGCGAATGAGTACAACCAATGGTATGCTTTTACTCAGGTGGAGCGTTCTGGTTACATGTTGGCTGGTGCGAAATTGGTTGATATCATGAATAGCATCAACGATCCTCGCATTGGATTCTATTTCACTACAAACGACAGCGGACAATACAAAGGCGCTGCTTTGGGAAGTCAGGCCGTAAAGAACATCAGTGATTTCGGTTCTTATTTTGCTTCTCAAACCAGTGTTACGCCTTTGGCTACTTACGTGGAGTTGTTGTTCATTGAGGCAGAGGCTCAGTTTGCTGCGGGTAACAAGGCAGCGGCGGCTACAGCTCACAACGACGCGATCAAAGCGCACGTTGAGTTGGTTACTGGAAGTCCTGCACCTGCAGCTTATGTAACATCTCAGGCCAGTGAAACGGCCGGATCAATCACGTTGGATAAGATTTTGACACACAAGTATGTGTCGGGTTTCTCCATGATTGAGCCTTACAACGATTGGCGCAGAACGGGGGTGCCTTCATTGAGTCCTTCTCCGTTGGCTTTGATCACGGGCATTGCACGTCGTTATCCCTATGCGTTGGGTGAGCGTTTGTATAACACCAAGTTCCCTGGAGCGATTGGTGTGAACGACTTGGCTGACAAAAAGGTTTGGTGGGATAGTAAGTAATTATTATTGGGTGTAATTTTAGGATTGCACCGAATGGTTGAAACGAGGAGGGCGGCCGCAGGCCGCCCTCCTCGTATTTTATTTGATTAGTTGTGTCGCGGGCACGACCGGGGACAACCATGGAAAACCGGGCACAACACAGGTAAAGCTGGACATGACCGTGTAAAGCTGGACATGTTCATTATAACTGGTGACGTATGGGTATAACTGCAGAGAACCGGGTATTATCGAGGACAATGGGGTATAGTCGCTGATGACAGGTAACAGCGGTTCATCTTGATTGAACTGCCACGCTAGAACTGTAGCATGTAGTAGTGCTCATGCCCGAATAGGAACCGCATTAGTTTGTAGTCGTTTATAAACGAAAATATCCGGAAAATATCCGACTATCTGCTTTGGGTATGTGCAAATTGCCATCATGGAAAATCAAAATTATCACGACCGTGCATGGGAATTGGGTTATCATACAATAGAGATGGCCAATCGAATGTCTGCAAAAGATTTTATCTCATTGGGTGAGGAGATGATGAAAACCGCCAAACAAGTGAGTACTAAGTCTTCGATGAATACCCGAGAGGAAATTTATGATGCATACAATCGCTGTTTGCGGTTGATGAGCTATTTACAGGCTGTTGAGGATATGGGTATTATTTCCGCATCGGAATACAGGGACATGGAAATACAAATACTGGCGCTAACGAGTCATATTCAAACCATGTATAAAAATGTCCAATGTTAACTTTGTGTTAAATATGGATTAAGGGAAATTTTGTGTTTGGGCTGATGGTAAATTTGTTGCGATAAATTCATAATCATGGCATTAAACAACATCCTCAGCGTTTTTTTACCTAAAGACAAGGTATTTTACAGCCTGTTTGAACAAGCGGCAGCCAACATTACAGACATGGGCGTATTGCTCCATCAATTTGTTTTCGAAACGGATCCTAACAACCGTTTAACCATTAGCAAGCAGATTGAAGAGTTTGAACACAAGAATGATGAGCTTACCCATAAGATCTTCACAGAGTTGGGCAAGAACTTTATCACGCCTTTTGACCGTGAGGACATTCACTATTTGGCTACAGCCATGGATGACGTGGCGGATTACATTCATGCATCTTGCAAAAAAATGCAGTTCCACAACGTGAATCCCCACGAACAAGGAATTCAGAGTTTGGCGGAAATCATCATGCAGAGTGCTGCAGAAGTAGGAAAAGCTGTGATGCAGTTGCGTGAATTGAAGCGTCCAGAGAAAATCATGGAGAGTTTGGTGAGAATCAACAGTTTTGAAAACCATGCGGACAATGTGTTCGATATGAGCATCAAGAACTTGTTTGAAGTAGAAAACGACTTCAAAGAACTCATTCGCAAAAGAGAAGTTTATACAATTATGGAGGTTGCCACAGACAAATGTGAGGATGTTGGCAATGTGATCGAAACCATCATTGTAAAATACGCCTAACCAATTTAGACTAACGAACAATGTCCACGTTGGTAATTGTAATTATTGTGTTGGCATTGGTGTTTGATTACATCAATGGCTTTCACGACGCAGCAAACTCTATTGCTACTGTAGTTAGTACGAAAGTACTTACGCCGTTACAAGCGGTATTGTGGGCTGCGGTATTCAACTTTGTTGCATTCTTCATCTTCAAGGACCATGCTGTTGCTAATACCATTGCAAAAACGGTAATCGACAACTACATCACCTTACCCGTGATTTTGGCAGGTTTGATAGCGGCGATTTTTTGGAATTTATTGACCTGGTGGTATGGTATTCCGAGTTCATCGAGTCATACCTTGATTGGGGGATTTGCAGGTGCAGCATTGGCACATGCCTATTATACAAAGGGATGGGTTCCTTTTGGAGATGTTGTTGAATTTGACAAAATTTCAAAGACAGTGTACTTCATTTTGCTTGCCCCTTTGATTGGTATGATTATTTCGATTTTCATCACTTTGGTGACAATCCGAAGAAACATCTATGGCAAAATAGCTTTGATTTTGGCTTCGAGCGCTGTCCTTTGGTTCATGTTTGGCTCTTTCCGCGCCACCAAATTGGAAGAAAATCTGGCCAAGTTTTATAAAGTTGACAAGTATAAAAAAGAGTTATCCAAAAAACCTGATGATGAGGTGGTAAAGAAGAAGTACGACAAGGCGGTGGCAAATTTTGATGCGAGCAAGTCTTATTTGGCTGATTTTGACGAAAAAGGGGCAAAGGTTGTAGCAGAGAATATTGCCAGCCATGTGGAATTGGATTATTTGATTGAAGGCAAATTGAAAGATTTGGTCTCCAAAAAGTTAAAGCTGGATGTTGCGAAAAAGGCAGCATTTTACGATGAATCAAAGAAGCCAATCGTAGAAGAAAAGGAAGCAATTTTGGACCAGTGTAAGCCCTTGTTCAAAAACTACACCTCCGTGGGCGCAGATTCAACGGCCCATGCTGTGGCTTTGGTTTTGGGCGTGACGGTGATTGGTGATTACGACAAATTTGTCAATGGGTTTAACATTGATATTCAAAAAGATTTGGTGAAGGAGTTGGATCGAGCAGACAATAGATTTTTGTTAATGTGTATCTATGCGGTAATTGCCATCTTTATTCTGAGCTACATTTATTGTGAAGTGGTAAGAACACCAACCGCCAATCGAATGGCCAACATGTTCAAGAAGTTACAATTGCTTTCAAGTGCTGCATTTAGTGTGGGACATGGCGGTAACGACGCCCAAAAAGTGATGGGTATCATCGGTGCGGCATTGATTGCAGGGGGGCATATTTCTGACTTCAAAGAATTGCCATCTTGGGTTCCGTTGGCATGTTATGCTGCCATTGGCTTGGGTACATTGAGTGGTGGTTGGAAAATCATCAAAACAATGGGTACCAAAATCACCAAAGTAACGCCATTGGAAGGGGTAAGTGCGGAAACAGCGGGCGCCATGACATTGTTCATGACTGAACAAATGGGTATCCCTGTGAGTACAACACACACCATTACCGGTGCTATTATTGGTGTTGGAGCTACCAAGCGTTTAAGTGCTGTTCGTTGGGGTGTAACCCGCAATCTGCTGGTTGCTTGGATAATAACGATTCCTGTAAGTGCCCTTGTGGCAGGATTGAGTTATCTTGTCTTGGGATGGTGCGGCGTAAATTAATTTGATTGTTTAATGCCCCCGGCTGAGAATCAGCCGGGGGCATTTTTATTTTGTGGAAATATGTTTATTTCTACATACGATTGCTTTTTGAAGGAAGGCAAAACAAATTGTAGTAGATTTTCTTAGAGAAAAACAGTGGAGATTTATCAAAAGTATTTTTCACTTGTAAATTGATTTGTAATCGCCCCGTTTGAATCAGTACCTTTGACATGCAATGTCTGTAAACTTGTCTTCTAACACCCCACAAATTCATCCTTCTTCGGTTATTGACGAAGGTGCGATTATTGGCGAAGGCACCAAGATTTGGCATTTTTGTCATGTATCTGGAAAAGCCATTCTTGGCTCCAATTGCAACCTTGGACAAAATGTGTTTATTGATAACGATGTTGTGGTGGGGAACGGAGTGAAAATTCAAAACAATGTGTCTCTTTACCAAGGTGTGGAGGTGGGCGATGATTGTTTTATTGGTCCGAGTGCGGTTTTTACAAATGTGATTAACCCACGGGCGGCAGTTGTAAGAAGGACTGAGTTTAAATCAACCAAATTGGAAAGAGGTGTAACAATAGGAGCAAATGCTACCATCGTGTGTGGTATAACCTTGGGTGCCTATGCTTTTGTGGGCGCTGGTGCTGTAGTTACTGAAAATGTAAAACCTTTTGCCATGGTGGTGGGTGTTCCTGCAGTTCAAAGAGGCTGGATGAGTGAATATGGAGAGAAGTTGGAGTTTGACTCAGAGGGAAAAGCGGAATGCCGAGGTTCGGGTTCCATTTATCGTTTGGAGAATGGATATGTAAAAAAAGTAAATGAATGACGGCTAAACGGAATATTTTGGTAACGGGTGGTTTGGGATTTATTGGGTCTCATACGGTATTGTGTTTGAACGAAGCGGGCTACAATCCAATCATCATTGATAACTTGCACAATTCCAAAATTGAGGTGTTGGATGCGCTGGAAGAGTTGCTGGGATACCGTCCCGTTTTTGTGCAAGGGGATGTCAATGACGACGCACTCATCAACGGTTTGTTTGTAACCCACAGACCTGAAGCTGTGATTCACTTTGCTGCACACAAAGCGGTTGGAGAGAGCGTTGATAATCCTTTGATGTATTACCAAAACAATGTAGTTGGTTTGATCACGCTATTGGCAGCGATGAAGGCTCAGGATTGCAGCAAAATGGTTTTCAGTAGTAGTTGTACAGTTTATGGTGAGCCAGAGACAGTTCCTGTGAAGGAAAGTACGCCCACACGTCCAGCAGCAAGTCCCTATGGTGCTACCAAACAGATGGCAGAAGTGATTTTGAAAGATAACAATTGGTGCGAGGTGCAGTGTTTGCGTTATTTCAACCCCGTTGGTGCGCATCCAACAGCAAAAATTGGGGAATTACCATTGGGCGTCCCCAATAATTTGATTCCCTATTTGACACAAACAGTTGCAGGAATTCGTGAAAAATTAACCGTGTATGGCGGTGATTATCATACTGCAGATGGCACGTGTATTCGTGATTATATCCACGTAATGGATCTCGCGGAAGCGCATGTTGCGGCAATAGATCGATTATTCACCAGTCAACGAATTCAAAAAGTCCTCGAAGGTGATCCTTCGACAGATTCGTTTGAGGTATTTAATATAGGGACCGGAGTTGGATATTCTGTTCTGGAGGTAATCAATGCTTTTGAAAAGGCCACAGGAGAAAGGGTAAATTATTCAGTGGGCAATAGGAGAGCAGGCGACGTGGTTGCGGTTTGGGCAGATACGGAAAAAGTGAATCAGGTACTGGGATGGTCTGCGAAGCGTGATCTCGCCACCATGATGAAAGATGCTTGGAATTGGCAAAAAAACTGTTAGAATCTGCCTATAGTTCTGTCTAGGTTGCGGTATTGAATTGCTTCGGCGATGTGGGACTTTTGAATTTGTTCTTCTCCGTCAAGATCTGCAATGGTTCGCGAAATTTTTAAAATCTTATGATACGCACGTGCACTAAGATTGAGTTTTTCCATAGCCATCTTTACTAATGCAGAGGATGAAGTATCCAGGGTACAAATTTCTTGGATCATTTTTCCAGATAATTGACTGTTTGAATGGGTATTCTCCAGAGAAAGGCTGCGGAACCTCAATTGTTGTCTTTTTCTCGCCTTGATAATTCTGTCTCGAATGACCGCATCTTCTGACTGTGGGTTTTGTGATGCGCAATGGGTTAATTCTCCGAATAAAATGGGGCTAATGGGAATGTGAAGGTCAATGCGATCCAATAGAGGACCGCTAATTTTGCTCAAATATTTCGCAATACTACTGGGTGAACAGAGGCACTGAATTTTTGGATGGTTGTAGTAACCACACGGACACGGATTCATGCTAGCAATGAGCATGAAATTGGCTGGAAAAGTTACTCTGTGCCTAAAGCGTGATAAGTGTACTTGTTTTTCTTCAAGAGGCTGGCGAAGTGATTCCAATGTATTGCGATGAAACTCGGGCAATTCGTCCAAAAAAAGCACACCATTGTGGGCAAGGGAAATTTCTCCAGGGCCCAAAGGACTTCCTCCGCCAACCATGGCAACATGTGACAAAGAATGGTGCGGACAGCGTATAATGCGTTGCGAAACAATTCCTTCATTCACGGTTTGTTTGGTGAATGCACCCGCAATGGAGTGAATCTGGGTTGTTTCTATACACTCCTCGGAAGTCATGGGGGGTAATATGGAATGTAGGCCTTTCGCGAGCATGGTTTTACCAGCTCCGGGAGGACCAATCAAGATTGCATTATGCCCGCCCGCACAAGCGATTTCAAGTGCGCGTTTTGCAAAAGTCTGACCTTTAACTTCGGAGAAAGACTGAGCTGTGCTGCCTATTGGCTTTTGTTTTTTACGTTGCCATGGTTGTATTTGCTTTCTGTTTGCAAGAAATTCGGCAGCCTCTTGCAGTGTTTCAACCGCAATTACCTCTATTTGGTCAATGTTGGCGGCTTCATTTGCATTGGACACAGGGACAATAATTCCTTTGAATCCATTTTTTCGGGCAAGTATAGCCATGCTTAAAATTCCTTTTACGGCTTGCACTTTGCCATCCAATGCCAATTCCCCCACAATTATGTAGTTGCTGAGTTGGTTCTCAGAAATTTGAAAACTCATGGCCAGCATTACAATCGCAATGGATAAATCATAACCGGAACCTTCTTTACGCAAATCTGCCGGCGATAAGCTGATGATTTGTTTCTGTCTTAGCGGGTTATATTGTGATTGAAGTATGGCCGATTCGCATCGATACAGACTTTCTTTCACCGAATGGTCAGGAAGCCCAATTACGGTTATCATGCTTGTATCACTTTGAAACGGTATTGCGCACGCCTCAACAGTCACTACAATCCCCTCAACACCCGCTAATGCGGCTGCATATCCTTTCACTACCATAATAATTAATTATAAAATCGGCTGGCCTTTTTCTACTTTAATTCCCACATCCACAACCCCCGATAATTTTTCATCTCTCATATTTTGAGAAATAGTCCAAGTATAAGTTCCTGGAGCCAATTGCTTTTGTACATAAACGGGTTTTAAATAGGTAATGAGGTTCGACATTCCCTCTCCCAACCATCGACCCGTTTGATCGGCTATATCGATCTGCACTTGTTCTTTGATGTTGGTATTGTTTCCTTGAATTTGAGAAATCAACCAAATGTTGCTGTAGGCATAAGTACCCTGTATTCTTAATCCGATTGAAAAATTGTAATAATGGGTTGAATCATCTATGGTGAAGGTGAAACGTTTACCATCACTCCATGCCCAAGTATTGTTTTGAATTTCTTGAAATTCCTCAGCGGAAGTGTTTTGGGGGACACCGCATCCCGATATAAGACCAAGCAAGCATATCGTTGCCGCCATTGTTATTTTATACAAGTTTGTTTTCATGAATAAATGGTGTTAAGAGTTTTTGTATCATGTTTTCTGTATCATGCAAAGGTTCAATTACAGATGAAACAATAAAAATGGGTATGGAATGTGGCCAATGTCGTTGAATCTTGACCCAATCTTTTCGGGTGGCTACAATCACCAAATTAGGTGTTGATTTGACGAGCCCTTCAAATTGCTTGCAAATATGCGACACACACTTTTTATCAAAAGAATGGTGATCATTGAAAGCCTCATGTTTGATGAGAGAATAGTCGCAAAGGTTGGATACTACTCGATGAGGATTGGCAATACCTGTGATCAAATAAATTGGACTATTCGGTATAAGTGATTCATTTGTCAATGGGTTTTTGGGTGTGGTGGTGACTGTCGATAAAAAACCAATGCAATTTTTCCATTTGGGTGTATTGTTTTTGGAAAAGGGCCATCGAACGAACATCCAGCGTTTCATGTCCGTTAATAGTTTGTTTTTTAATTCGGTTTGTTGAGAATCGCAAAATGATTTGGGGCAATTTGAAATCAACACCGCATCTGCATTTTTTGCCTCCCAGGGAAATTCGCGCAATTTGCCAAATGGCAGGGGCCACTCACGGGTGAATAATCTATGGTAGTCACAGATTAAAATACTCATGTCAGGTTGGAGTCTAAGGTGTTGATATCCATCGTCTAACACGGTGATCTTTAGGGAATCATTTTCTTTTTTCATTCGCGAAAGCCCCGTCAATCGATTTTCACAAACAGCAATTGTTCTGTCAACCGCAGAGATTGCGGATTGTATTTCCAATGGCTCATCGCCCACGCTTTCAAAGGTTTCACTGGAATTAACCCAAACAAATCCTTGCGATTTTCTTTGATAACCACGCGATAGAATGCCTATTTGATTCTTTTGAATACCTTGCCTCGTGAGTTGTTGAAGCAACCAAATGACGGTGGGTGTTTTACCAGAACCACCAACGCTCAAATTCCCGATAACAATGTTGGGTAATGCCCCTTTTTTACGAAGATTAAACGTATCATAAACCCGTCTTTTGAAATGGGAAACAATTCCCCAAATCAAACCAAAAGGCGACAATATGATACCAATCAACGACATCAAATTAGTTCAAAGGTTTGTCCTTTTTCTGGCATATGGACCGTTGTGTGGTCAACATCTTTGGCTAACAGTTCCATTTGAGTAGCATCTCCATGTACCAAAAATAATTGTTTCAATGTTCCTGGATTGGATGCCTTGAAATAATTCAACATTTGGGGATGGTCTGGGTGTGCGCTGAATACATCTGTGCGTTTGATTTTGGCAAAAACCGGTCTTGGCTTTCTGTTTATTTCGACGAAATCCTGGCCTGCTAAAAGCCGATGTCCGAGTGTTCCCTCTGCACAAAATCCCGCAATGAGTATTGTATTTTCAGGATATCCCACATTGTTTCTGACGTGCATTTGGATTCTTCCACCTTCTACCATACCTGCAGCGCTGATGATTACGCAAGGTGTATTCATCACACTAAGCATTTCACTCTCTTTTTCATCCTCAATGATTTGGAGTAATGGGAAATCGAAAAGACTACCATGTTTTTCTTGAAATGATTGCGCTTCTGTATTCAGAAAATCAATGTTATGTTGGTAGACTTTTGTACTTCTGATGGCTAGTGGACTATCGGTAAAAATTGGAATTTCGGGCAATCGACCCGATTGATACAATTGATGAATGGTGAAAATAATGGCCTGTGTTCGACCCACGCTAAAAGCGGGAATAACCAATTTACCACCACGATTAATGCATGTATCGATTATTTCCTCGAGAATAGCATCTTCTGCTTTTTTTGAATCTGTAGCGTGTTTTCTACCCCCATAGGTACTTTCAGAAATCAGATAGTTTAAACCTTGCATGGGCTTTGGGTCTGGTACCAATTTGGAATCAGCATTACCCAAATCACCAGTAAAGCCTACTATTGTTTGTTTGCCGCCATGATTCACAGTAAATCGGACGCTAGCGGCGCCAAGAATATGGCCAGCTTCGTGTAAGCTAATACTCAATTCTTCGTTGAAGGCATGTTCTACTCCGTATGGTAAACTCACGGATTGGTCTAACATCTCTGTGATGTGCTTCTTTGTATACAAAGTTTGTACTTGGGGTTGTTTGCCTTTTTTAAAACGCTTTCCTGAATTTTTCCAAATGGTCTTTTGTTTGGCCGCAAGTTCCATTCGTTGAATATTTAAACTATCATGTAACAAGTAATCACTAAGCTCTAGTGTAGGTTCTGTACCAATGATGGTGCCCCTAAAACCTTGTCTAACCAAGTTTGGAACGTTGCCAGAGTGATCAATATGAGCATGTGTTAGTACCAATAGATCTATCGATTTTGGGTCAAATGGAAATGATGCATTGCGCTCTTCAAATTCCTTTCTTTTCTCATAATCCAATCCACAATCAATCAAAACCCGTGTGCCACTTGGAAGTTCCAGCAAATGCATGCTACCAGTGACTTGTCGAGCAGCTCCCCAAAAAGTAATTTTCATCTCACAAAATTACGCTCAACCACGGGTTTTGATAGTGTTTGTTATCAACTCATTAATGTTTTGTCCAACCTTTGATTATTGTCTCGATGAATAGAAAATTCTGCGAGAAATCCAGTCTCCATTTTCGTTTTGAAAACGCACCAAATAAAACCCACTACTTAAATTGTCTGACCAGATTCTATTTCCTA
>JALQWO010000033.1:0-2155 GCA_023258655.1 Bacteroidia bacterium | reverse complement strand
TCGAAACAGAGTGTATTTATTTTTTCTCTTGGGGTTCCATCTAAAGAAATTTCAAACCACCTACCGCCGATATCTAATACGCCTATCGACAGATATTTTTCTACAACAGAATCCATGCTGCTTTTGACAGACAGGGGAAACCAGTAATTGTTACCTATGTTTAGTGTGGTATTTTTTGTATTCCATGGTGTTGAGGTCAGATTGGGTATGGTCCCCGAAATTTGTATTTTATTTGGGGACGGCAGGTTCTCCGAAACCAAAAAGTTATTGTTACCATCCAAATACAACTTGGAATAGTTGAGGCGAACACTCCCATTTTCCGAGTAAGCGAAGGTATTGTTGCCACAAATGAGGGTGTCTTTTTCACCTCGAATTTGTGAGTGTGCTCCTGCAATGATGGTTGATTCTGTGGCCTTGATGGCCGTTGTGTTATAACCAAAAATGTTGCAGCGCAATGCTATTGTTCGTGTGAGTGATTCTAACCCAATTGCATTTGCATAAAAGGTATTCTCATTACAATTCAGTGGCGCTGTATGTCCATCTCCAGTTATTGAAATGCCGGTATGGTTATTAGTAAAATTATTGGAAATCAAACTATCATGAGCTCCGCTCCCATGAACTTCTATCCCAACATTGTTTTTACGAAAAGTACATCGTTCGATGAAAAATCGGTTTGACGGAGTCAATACCGCAGTAGAGCATTCTTCAAAAGTACACATCGCCAGGTGACAGTGTGAATTTTGGTCTAATTGAATACCGGTGTTTAATTTTTTAAATTGGCAATTTGTTACCGCAAAAGCGCCATTTATGGAGACAACACCATCCTGAGCCACTGTAGACCATTCAGTTGCATAAAGACCATCGTTTTTCAAGGAGACTTTTCCTGAAACATACCATTTGCTGTGATTGCCAAAACGAATATGGGCTCGCTGAATATTTATACTATCAAAAACCCCGGAATGATCGATTGGTCCTTCAATTTGAATTACGGGACTGCCATTGGCATCGTTTCCGGAAAGAATGAATTTGGCATTTCCTTTACTTTTAAATGTACAATGTCCAAAACCACCTTGAACATTACTCAATTTTAGTAGTCCGAGAGCGGTACCTGAATCGCTACCAACCTCGAATTTGGCGTTATCACCGAGATGAACAGATCCTTTGATATGAAGGAGTGATCGTTCCCCGTTCAGTTTGATGGTTACATTTTTACCTATGGTCAAAGTGCTGTTTTCATCCAGAATGAGGCGGCAACCATTGCCAATAAGGAGCGTAGAACCGTCGAGAAGGTTCAGCTTACACCCTCTTCCAACATAGAGTTCGGAGTTAACACCATTGAGTGATAAAATGCTACCAGAGTCGACGTTGATAGTTGCATTGTTACGGCAAATCAATTTGGTTGGTTGGCGACCGGAATTGCCAGAGAATATGGCCATCTGGGCATTTTTTTGTATGTTAATCTCACTTCGTTGACAATTTCCCAATATGAATGTTCGACAATTCAAACCTGAGATTACCAATTGGTCTTTGGGGCTAAGGTTCATTCTCGAGAAATCGCCATTGATGTTTAGTTTATATCCAGACGGAATGGTCATGTCCCCAATGAATCTATCATAAGGTTTCCCAATGAATATTTCATCTTTCGACGTATCGGTGTTGCTTTTTTCTGTTTTCAGTAATTGGGTTAACAACCAATCGGCATTGCCATTTTTTTGGTATTCGAAATATACGTGGTCTTGATTTTCAGATTGGGAATAATAGTGGTCGAATGGGGTATTTCTTAAGGTCAACAAATGTTCCCCGATAGTAATATTCAGGGGTTTTCTGTTTTGCAATCGAACCGAGTCGCTAGCCATGGCGCTCCAAGTGGGTATGAAACAAGTATTGCTGGTGTATTTCTCAGAGAATATGAGCCAAGATTGCTTTCTTAAGGCATTGTGAAATGTCGCGGTAACATCAGACATGCCACCTGAGATATGATCAAAGCTCTCATCCCTGTGCTTTACCCAGAATTGTGTTTCTTTTTTATAGGTTGTTTTGAATGTTGCCACTGTTTCAAACCCATTGCTTATACCGTCTACACCGCGCGCATACAAAAACAATTTTGCATCCGATTCTGGAAGGACGGAGGCCAGGGAATGGAGGGTTTTTCCGC
>JALQWO010000339.1 GCA_023258655.1 Bacteroidia bacterium | reverse complement strand
GAACAGCAGCGCCAAGGCTTGCTGGAGTGAAAGCGCTTACTCAACCTATACAGCCAAGGATCCTACCGAAGGTGACTTGACCAACAAGGTAATGATTGCCACGGATTTGGATTGTACCACACCTGGAACTTACTATATGAATTTCCGTGTGGTAGATGCCGCTGGTAATGAGGCCACTCCCGTGACACGTACTGTGATTGTTGTTTTGGACAAAACCCCTCCAACATTGACGTTGTTGGGTGGAAGCAGTGTAAATGTAGAGCAGTGTGAGGTATACAACGAATTGGGCGCGGTGGCTTCGGATTTGACTGACGGTAACTTGACGAGCTCGATCAAGATTTCTGGAACGGTAAATACCTCTGTGGTGGGTAAGTATACATTGACTTACGATGTTTCTGATGCCCAAGGCAATTCTGCGACCACAACCCGCACGGTGAATGTGGTTGATACCAAAAAGCCAGGTATCTATGCCTATGGCAAGCGCATTGTGGATCAGGACGTGGTGAACTTGCAAATTGGAAGTTTGTTCGTGGATCCTGTTAACGCTTACGACACTTGTAATGGTAGCGTATCTGTTAATAAAGTGCCTGGGTTTAACGGTATGGTAAATACCTTGGTTCGCGCTACCTATCCCGTATCATATT
>JALQWO010000338.1:399-645 GCA_023258655.1 Bacteroidia bacterium | reverse complement strand
CATCGTCTCTTGAGTGTTCTGGTGGAGATAGCGGGGATCGAACCCGCAACCTCCGGCTTGCAAAGCCGGCGCTCTCCCAGTTGAGCTATATCCCCAACGATGTCAGAAGAGCCTGGGCGGGTAGAGATGGTGGGCCCGAGTGGACTCGAACCACCCACCTCACGCTTATCAGGCGTGCGCTCTAACCACCTGAGCTAAAAGCCCCATATTAAAAGAATAAAAAATATAGAATGGAATTTTGAAAAT
>JALQWO010000338.1:0-389 GCA_023258655.1 Bacteroidia bacterium | reverse complement strand
GCCGACGTACGGCTCCAGCTCCATGCTCCAGAACAAGAGATAAGAATAGCGCACGGACCCGAAAGTCCAGAAGTATGACCTAGAAGATAACCAACCCGGTCGCTCCCGAAGGAGTGATCCAGGCGGCGGTTCTCCCTAGAAAGGAGGTGATCCAGCCGCACCTTCCGGTACGGCTACCTTGTTACGACTTAGCCCCAATCACCGACCTCACCTTAGGCGTCTGCCTCCTTGCGGTTGGCGTGACGACTTCGGGTGCTGCCGACTTTCGTGGCTTGACGGGCGGTGTGTACAAGGCCCGGGAACGTATTCACCGCTGCCTGCTGATCAGCGATTACTAGCGATTCCGACTTCATGCAGTCGAGTTGCAGACTGCAATCCGAACTGAGACC
>JALQWO010000337.1 GCA_023258655.1 Bacteroidia bacterium | reverse complement strand
GGTTGTCCCATTCGGATATCTCCGGATCAATGCCTGTTAGCGGCTCCCCGAAGCTTTTCGCAGCTTACCACGTCCTTCATCGCCTCCCAATGCCAAGGCATCCACCGTAAGCCCTAAATAGCTTGACTACGTTTTCTACCTCTCACGCTCGTCTCGGTCCTCTCAGACCGAAATCACAGCGCTCTTTACCTTTACTCTTCAGTCAAAGGTAGAGCTACCGCTCCCCTCTGACCCCATGCGCTCTCGCGCCTTCCTCAATTGTCAAAGAACCACCAATCGCCCAGGGACGCTCCCTGAAAACTGAATGAAAGAGACACCGGTTCCCCGGCTCAAGAATGCAGACGACTTTGGAACATTGCTGCTCCGTAAGGAGGTGATCCAGCCGCAGGTTCCCCTACGGCTACCTTGTTACGACTTCACCCCAGTTACCGACCAGACCTTCGGCGCCTCCCCCCTTGCGGTTAGGCCGACGACTTCTGGTCCAATCGACTCCCATGGTGTGACGGGCGGTGTGTACAAGGCCCGGGAACGTATTCACCGCGGCGTGCTGATCCGGGATTACTAGCAACTCCGACTTCATGAAGGCGAGTTGCAGCCTTCAATCCGAACTGAGACTGTCTTTCTGAGATCCGCTTCATCTTACGATGTC
>JALQWO010000336.1 GCA_023258655.1 Bacteroidia bacterium | reverse complement strand
GTACACACCGCCCGTCACACCATGGAAGCTAGTCATACCCAAAGCCGTTACCCTAACCTTACGGAGGGGGGCGTTTAAGGTAGGGCTAGTGACTGGGGTGAAGTCGTAACAAGGTAGCCGTACTGGAAGGTGCGGCTGGATCACCTCCTTATAGGGAGACATTCTTGTCTTCAGAAGGTTATATGAGTATCACTATAATTTTCACATTTGCGTGAAAATGGGCTATTAGCTCAGCTGGTTAGAGCACACCCCTGATAAGGGTGAGGTCTCTGGTTCAAGTCCAGAATAGCCCAAAGGGGGTATAGCTCAGTTGGTAGAGCGCTGCCTTTGCACGGCAGATGTCAGCGGTTCGAGTCCGCTTACCTCCAAAAATTCTCATATGCAGAATTTTGAAAACTGTAAAATTTATTAAAATTATTATATTCAAGCGAATAAGAGCTTAAGTTGGATACCTTGGCATTCAGAAGCGATGAAGGGCGTGTCTACCAACGAAATGCTTCGGGGAGCTGGACGTAAGCTTTGATCCGGAGGTACCCGAATGAGGAAACTCTTTATACTATGTATTCAATCTATAGATACATAAGAGCGAACCTGGTGAATTGAAACATCTCAGTAACCAGAGGAAAAGAAAGCAATAGCGATTCCCACAGT
>JALQWO010000335.1 GCA_023258655.1 Bacteroidia bacterium | reverse complement strand
TAAATACCGGAGCGGCAAGGTACTTAAATTCTGCCATCGCAGGCTTCGGGGTGCGATCAGGAAAGAACATGCCGTCGCAAACAAAGTTGCCGTCATGTTTCTTCTCGCCGTAATTTCCACCGTAGGCGCTGCGCTTGGTGCCATCAGGAAGAGTTTGATCAAGTCCGTGATCCCACATCTCCCAGATAAATCCACCTTGTAAACCTTTTAATGAATGGATCGCATCCCAATATTCTTTTAGTGTTCCATTTGAGTTACCCATTGCGTGGGTGTATTCGCACATGATTAACGGGCGCTTAGCTTTCTTAGATTTTGCATAAGAGATGATGGCGCTGATACTTGGATACATCGGCCCAACTACATCTGTTAAATCAAAGTTTGCAGTCCAATCGCCACGAATCGCACCTTCATAATGAAGCGGTCTGGTTGAATCAAAGCTTCGAACATATGCAGCGGCAGCGCGATGGTTTAGCCCCGCACCAGATTCGTTACCAAGTGACCACATCACGGCAGAAGCATGATGAATATCGCGCTGCACCATTCGCGCAATGCGATCTACCCATTGGCTTAAATACTTTTGATCATCGCATAATTGATTTTGGAAAGCATGGGTTTCGATATTTGCTTCATCGATTACATAAAATCCAAGTTCGT
>JALQWO010000334.1 GCA_023258655.1 Bacteroidia bacterium | reverse complement strand
AACGAGCGCAACCCCTGTGTTCAGTTACGATCCGGCTCAGCCGGCGTTCTTTGGACAGACTGCCTCGCTTCAACGAGGAGGAAGGTGGGGATGACGTCAAGTCAGTATGGCCCTTACGGCCAGGGCTGCACACGTACTACAATGCCCGATACAGAGGGGCGCGAACCGGCGACGGGGAGCAAATCCTAAAAATCGGGCCCAGTTCAGATTGTTGTCTGCAACTCGACAGCATGAAGCCGGAATCGCTAGTAATGGTAGATCAGCTACGCTACCGTGAATACGTTCCCAGGCCTTGTACACACCGCCCGTCACATCATGAAAGCCGTCTGTACCCAAAATCGCAAAGCCAACCGCAAGGGAGCATGCGCCTAAGGTATGGATGGTGATTGGGATGAAGTCGTAACAAGGTAGCCGTAGGGGAACCTGCGGCTGGATCACCTCCTTTCTAAGGAGAAAACCAGATGGCTAGTTTTACTAGATTCATCTAGGTCGACGGCTCGAAAGAGCCGACTCTCCTCATCGTGCATTTCAGTTTTTTTGGAGTTCTTTTACAGTTTGCTTTGGAACTGCCTGAGGGCAGCTACGGCAGAAAGGCAAGGCCTGGTCGGGACCACCGTAGGGTAGGTTTTGATGGGTTGACCTTGGGGCTGTAGCTCAGTTGGTAGAGCGGTA
>JALQWO010000333.1 GCA_023258655.1 Bacteroidia bacterium | reverse complement strand
CGCAACAAAACGTCCTTCTTCACCATCGGTTACACTGCGGTGGACTTTTATTTTGGGACCATGATCATTTGCCGTCCAAACCACTTTGTCCAGCTTGACTTTATTTTTATCAATGATCGAATTGGCCGCTTCCACAATATTCTTGGTAGAACGGTAGTTTTGCTCCAATCGATACATTTTTACATTGTCATAATCTTTTTGGAAATTCAAAATATTATTGATGTTCGCACCTCGAAATGCATAGATACTTTGTGCATCATCTCCAACAACGCATATATTTTGAAATCGATCAGACAAAGCTCTAACAATTAAATATTGCGAATGGTTGGTATCTTGGTACTCATCCACCATGATGTATCTAAATCGATCTTGGTATTTTGCTAAAACATCAGGAAATCGGTTAAGTAATTCGTTGGTTTTTAATAATAAATCATCAAAATCCATTGCCCCTGATTTAAAACAGCGGTCTACATAATTGGCATAAATTTCTCCCAATCGCGGCTTTTTTGACATGGCGTCTTGCTCCTGCAATTCGGGATTATTCATGTAGGCTTTTACCGTTATCAAAGAATTTTTGTAAGAGGAAATTCGGCTTAAAACTTGTTTGGGTTTGTAAACATCTTTATCCAATTGCATTTCTTTGATAATTCCAGATATACAACGCACCGAATCTTGGGTA
>JALQWO010000332.1 GCA_023258655.1 Bacteroidia bacterium | reverse complement strand
ATCAAAATTGTCAATAAAAGTAATATTGGCGAAATCAGTATAGAAGACAAAGATGGTAAAGTTACCATCAAGCAAAAAGAAGAGGCTGCGGTAACGTATACCTCGGCACCTAGTCAGGCAGTATATGCACCAGCGCCTGCTGCTGCTCCTGCTCCTGTAGCCGCTCCAGCAGCTAGCGCTCCGGCACCTGCTGCTGCTCCAAAAGCAGATAACTTGATCACCATCAAGAGTCCAATGATTGGTACATTTTATAGAAGATCTTCTCCAGATAAGCCATTACTAGTAGATGTGGGTACCGATGTTGCTGCTGGTAAAGTGGTATGTATCATTGAAGCTATGAAGCTATTTAATGAAATTGAAAGTGAAATTTCAGGAACGATTGTTAAGGTGCTTGTAGAAGATGCAAGTCCTGTAGAATTTGACCAACCACTATTTTTAGTGGAACCTAATAAGTAAGAAGGTTTTTCACTTAAACTTTAAATTCAAAAGATGTTTAATAAAATATTGATTGCCAATAGAGGAGAGATCGCGCTACGTATTATTCGTACCTGCCGAGAAATGGGTATTAAAACGGTAGCCGTATATTCTACTGCCGATAAAGATAGCTTACACGTAAAATTTGCGGATGAGGCTGTTTGTATTGGTAAGCCAAAAGGGGTGGATTCTTATTTAAATATTCC
>JALQWO010000331.1 GCA_023258655.1 Bacteroidia bacterium | reverse complement strand
CAAGGCGGCGTAGCTCAGCTGGCTAGAGCGTTCGGTTCATACCCGAAAGGTCGGGGGTTCGAGTCCCTCCGCCGCTATTTATTTCATATGGAGGCTTAGCTCAGCCGGGAGAGCATCTGCCTTACAAGCAGAGGGTCGGGGGTTCGATCCCCTCACCGTCCAGTTGAGTATCCTCTAATTTGTTTTTTTATGTGTGGAGCCGTGGTGTAGAGGCCTAACATGCTTCCCTGTCACGGAAGAGACCACGAGTTCGAATCTCGTATACACCGCATATGGTTCGGTAGCTCAGTTGGATAGAGCAACTGCCTTCTAAGCAGTAGGTCAAAGGTTCGAATCCTTTCCGAATCACTATTAATTGTCACTAAAACTTAAAAGTTATGAAAAATGTATTTATTACTTATGTTACACTTTTTTTTATTCTATACATTATAGATACACATTTACCAAAAGTGGAAGAAGTGGAGCAAGCTGAAGTAGAAGAAGTTAATAGTAATTTTGAAAGTAAATCTAAAAAGAAAATTAAAAAAGATTTCAAAAGAAAAGTAACCTTAACAACTTATAACGCAGTTGAACAGCAATGTGATTCAACGCCAAATGTAACCGCTAGTGGATTTGAAATCAATATGAAAAATCCAAAAAAACATAGAATTATAGCTGTTAGTAGAGATTTGAAAAGGCATTTTAAATG
>JALQWO010000330.1 GCA_023258655.1 Bacteroidia bacterium | reverse complement strand
CATGATGCTCGAGGGCGTGCCGCCAGAGCGGGTCGACCGCGTGGCGTTTGAGTGGGGAATGGCAATGGGGCCGCATGGGGTGTCGGATTTGTCGGGCCTGGATGTCTTCGACAAGCTCAACAAGGAGTGGGCTGAAAAGCCCAACGACCCCGCTTACTGCCGCATGATTCATGCGCTGGTGGAGAAGGGTCGCTTGGGACAGAAGTCGGGCGCGGGCATTTACCGCTACGAAGGGCGCACTCCCGTTGCCGATGCCGAAGTGGCGGCCCTCGCCAAGGCAGAGGCGGCCCGTCTCGGAGTCCCGCAGCTGGACGTCAGCGACGAGGAGATCATCGAGCGCCTGCTGTTCGCCATGATCAATGAGGGCGCCCTGATCCTCGGCGAGGGCATCGCGATGCGACCCGGCGATATCGATGTGGTCTTCTGCCATGGTTACGGCATGCCGCGGCATCGCGGAGGACCGATGAAGTACGCCGATGAGGTGGGGTTGAAGACCGTGGTCGCGGCGATGGAAAAGTATCGAGCGCGCTACGGGGACCTCTACTGGACGCCTGCGCCGCTGCTGGCGCAGCTCGCAAAGGAAGGGAAATCGTTTGCGCAGTGGAGTGAAGGTCGCGGCTGAGCGCTTCACGCCTCCTCGAATAGTCGGGCGAGCTTGCCGGCTCGCCCGGTTGTTCGCTGCCCACCCAGT
>JALQWO010000032.1 GCA_023258655.1 Bacteroidia bacterium | reverse complement strand
CAAAAACGCTTGGATGCGGTGGTGGAATCGGCGGTGAATGGGGTGGGCGTGAATTTGAATACGGCGAGCAAGCATTTGCTGAGTTATGTGTCTGGATTGGGGCCGGTGTTGGCCAAAAACATTGTGGATTATCGCGAGAAGTTGGGTGGTTTTAGCAAGCGCTCGCAGTTGATGGATGTGCCTCGATTGGGAGGAAAAGCCTTTGAGCAGTGCGCGGGATTTTTGCGGATTCGCGGTGGAGATACGGCCTTGGACAATACGGGTGTTCACCCTGAGCGATATTCCGTGGTCCAGAAAATGGCCAAAGATTTGGGTGTGAAAGTGCAAGATCTTTTGGGTAATGAGTCGTTGCTGCGTGGGGTGTCGTTGGGTCAATATGTCAATGAATCGGAGGGACTGGGCTTGCCAACTTTGGAAGACATCGTAAAGGAATTGCAAAAGCCGGGGTTGGATCCTCGTGGTGTGGCTGAGGCGGTTACATTCGACGATACGGTGCGTAGCATCAATGATTTGCAGGTGGGCATGGAGCTGTGGGGTGTGGTGACCAACTTGACCAATTTTGGCGCCTTTGTGGACATTGGTGTGAAGCAGGACGGTCTGGTGCACATTTCCCAGTTGGGTTATAAGTTTGTGAAGAATCCGGCGGAGGTGGTTGCCTTGGCGCAGCGGGTGAAAGTGAGGGTGCTGGAGGTGGATCGGGCGCGAAAACGCATCCAATTGACGATGAAGTTTTGAGGTTTCACAAACAACTATTGACTAACTTTGTACCTTTCTTAGTATGAGCGAATTCACAGGCAAATCACGGGTGTTGAAGGCCCCTACGGGCAATAAATTGAATTGTAAAGGTTGGGTTCAAGAGGCGGCCTATCGGATGTTGCACAACAACTTGGATCCCGATGTGGCTGAACGTCCCGAGGATTTGATTGTATACGGGGGATTGGGCAAGGCTGCGAGAAACTGGCCTGCGTTTGATGACATTTGTCGGGCCCTGTTGGATCTCAACGATGATGAAACGTTGATGGTTCAAAGTGGAAAGCCGGTGGCGATATTGCCCACGCACAAAGACGCGCCGCGGGTGTTGATTAGCAACTCTCAGTTGGTGCCGAATTGGGCCAATTGGGATCATTTCCGTGAGTTGGAAGCCAAGGGGCTGATGATGTACGGACAGATGACGGCGGGCAGTTGGATTTACATTGGTTCACAGGGGATTGTGCAGGGGACATACGAGACGTACGCCGAATGTGCCAACCAGCATTTTGGGGGTACCTTGAAAGGCACGTTGAATGTGACGGCGGGTTTGGGCGGTATGGGCGGTGCTCAGCCGTTGGCCATTACCATGAATGAGGGGGTTGCGTTGGTGGCGGAGGTAGAGGAATGGCGTATCCGCAAGCGTTTGGAAACCCGTTACTTGGATGTGATGGCTCGCGACATTGATCAGGGTATCGACATGGCTTTGGCCGCGAAAGAACGCGGAGATGCGGTGAGTATTGGGGTGTTGTGCAATGCGGTGGAATTGTTGGCGCGATTGATTGCACGTGGGGTGGTGCCGGATACACTGACCGACCAAACCAGTGCGCATGACCCGTTGATTGGGTATTATCCTACCGACATGGATGTTGAGGCGGCCGATAAGTTGCGCAAAACCAATCCAGAGAAATATACAGAGTTGAGCTATCAGACCATGGTGAAGCACGTGGAGTTGATGCTGGAGCTCCAGAAAATGGGCAGTATTACGTTCGACTATGGCAACAATTTGCGGGGTCGGGCTTTGGAAAAAGGATTGAAGAATGCGTTTGATTTCCCGGGATTTGTTCCGGCCTATATTCGTCCGTTGTTCTGTCAGGGCAAAGGGCCATTCCGCTGGGTGGCGTTGAGTGGGGATCCTGAGGATATTTATGTAACGGACCGCAAGATTTTGGAATTGTTCCCAGAGAACGAGAGTTTGAAGCGTTGGATTGGCATGGCTCAGGAACGCATTGAGTTTCAGGGGTTGCCGGCGCGCATTTGCTGGTTGGGTCAGGGCGAGCGCCAGAAGGCGGCTTTGGCATTCAATGAGTTGGTACGAACTGGTGCGGTAAAAGCGCCGATTGTGATTGGTCGCGACCATTTGGATACAGGTTCTGTGGCTTCTCCAAACCGTGAAACCGAGGCGATGATGGATGGTTCGGATGCCGTGGCAGATTGGCCGATCTTGAACGCGTTTGTCAACGTGGCTGGCGGTGCGAGTTGGGTGAGTTTGCACCACGGCGGTGGCGTGGGGCTGGGGTATAGCATCCACAGTGGGATGGTGATTGTGGCGGATGGTACGGATGATGCAGAACAGCGCTTGCGTCGCGTGTTACACAACGATCCAGGCATGGGTGTTGTACGTCACGCCGATGCCGGATACGAGATTGCCAAGGAAACGGCCAAGCAGCACGGACTGGATTTATACAGCCGTTTGCACGGGGAGTGATTTTGAAAAGTTATTGTTTTTTGGATTCCGCGATTTGAAGTTGATGTCCGGCTTTTTTTAGCTGGCTGTAGGCGGTGAATTCACAAACTACAGCAACCAGTGAACATATTATTCCAGGTAAAGGCGCATCGATATAATAGAGTAGTGTTCCCGCTGTAGCGCTGATAGAAGCCACTGTCAGCAATGTTCCCGCTTTCGTGAGGTGTCTTCCTGATGTCGCAATCGGGGTCTGATCTTTGTGCGGTAAGTTGATAGATATCAATGGACTTTTTGGTGATTTTTCTTTTGTTTTTGGAAATATGTTCTCGGATTCAACCTTATCGTTTTTTTCTGGATTGCTTTCATTTTGGGCTCTTGCTATTTGTGTTCCCAAAATTAGAAATAGGGTGAGAATTATGACTTTTTTCATGATGAAAGGAATATGATTGGGCAAATCAAAAGAAAATATTGCAAGATTCAAACAGCCAAAATAGTCTGTAAGTTTTTTTGAAGTTGCTCGGCTTGTGCGCTGGGCAATTCTCCCAATTTTTTGATGAGTCGTTGATTGTCGATGCTTCGAATTTGATCTACGATGACGTCGCTGGGCTCTGTGAGTCCGGTTGTGCGGGATTCGTTGAGCGGGATATGAACGCGAAGCAGGGTTGCGGGGGACAGTTGGGTGGTGAGCGGACAAACAATGCTGGTTGACAGGATGCCTTGCATCAATTCGCTGTGCACCACCACAACGGGGCGGGTTTTGCCGACTTCATGTCCTTTTTTGGGGTTGAGGTTGGCCAAGTAAATTTCAAACGGCTTGGTGGTCATGGTTATTCACTTGCGATATCGTCAATGGCGTCAAAATCCGACAATGCTTCTCGGGAAGTGTTATAGATGACGTTGGCTTCTGCAACCAATTGCAAGCGGGTTTGGTTTTTAATGAGGTTTTTGGTGTGCGCATCCAGGGTTTCTACGATGAATTTGTTGCGCGACAGGGAAAGGCCATCAGACAGACGGTCTATTTCTGAGAGTAGGTAACGGGGCAGTTTTAAAGAGATCATAACAATGTCTGGTTTGTTGAGTTCTTTGTACGATTTCATGTTTCGTTCCTCCAAAATTAGATAGTATACAAAGATATACAAAAGCGATATATAATAAAAATATATTTGAATTTGTATATTTTGCAACAGTTGGGTGGATGTTGGTTGATCATAGCACGCGAGGGCCATGAGGTAAACATCCTAACTTCTTTCTATCTCCATGATTATCTATGAGAAACAGTTTTAATAATTAAGTAAAATGGATAGCGAAAGGTTGTTGAATTTAATTGATATTGTATTTCAAGAAATCTACAATGTGGTTTCAGACTCTAAACAATTGAAACCTGAAGAAGAGCCAGTTGTGAGTACTGTTAATACCCCTTATTTATACCCCCAGAAAGCTATCTTCGGCGTTTTCCTATGTTGAGCAAAATAATGAGACAGAAAGTTATTTCAGTTCAAAAGGAACTCGATCTTTGAATTTTTGAAAAATGTCTATCCGTTCCTTGTTTCCTGGGTCAAGTGATTTTCCATTAGAATCAATCTTGTAGTTGATTTCATTGATTTTTTTATCATTGTCGGAGTGTTCTATTGAGATGTTGTAAGTGGTTTCAACTACCTCTATAAATTTTTGGTTAATGTTGTATTGTATGTGGTATCTCCACATACTTGTATATACTTCGATTTGAACTTTTATTAAGCTACCATTTAAATAATATGCAATACCTTCATTGCCTTCAGTGCCTATATCTTCTAAATGAAATTTATATTTTAACGTGTCACTCGAGTTGAAACTTAAAATCAATAATTCCTTTTTAACCGAATCTAAATAAGTGTTTTGATTTTCTTTTGGAGAATTAATTTGACTGTTGTTTTCTGAATTCTGATTTGAATCAGTGAATTGAGTAGCGGATTTCAAATTGATTTCACGACAACAGCAGTTGATAATCGTAATTAATATCAAAAAAAATGATTGTTTTAAATTTTTCATTTCATTGCTATTTTGACAGGTTCAACGTTAATGGAAAAAACGCAAACAACAATGTATATAGAGTTTTAGGATATAACAAAGAATAATATCTTCGGATCGGTATCTTTTGGTCCAGTATCCTGGGAGTTTTAGATCCCTGTTAGTCGAGCTGATATGTACACCTTAGTTTAGCATTTTGCTGGGGCCGTTTTGAACCGACGGAATAGGGTCAATTCAGCGTTTTTTCACTTGAAAGTTGACCTCATCGGATAAATTATACTCAATGAAAGCGCTGTTTTCTGATAATTTAATGAAAATTGTTTGGGTCTTCTTCTATGAGATAATATTTGCGACTATCTAATAAAATGTACCCTTTTTCATTCTCACAAAAGTCAACTGTAATGGAATCTGCTTTGGGTGATTGAAACTGAGTTGTAATTGGTTTACCTCCACTAATTCCCCAGCCAGAACCTCCTGCTGTTTCACTGCGTACTGGATAACTGCCCTATATTTCGTTGATAAATGTGGTATGTAACACTAAGTAATTTTTATTCAATGTATAAGTTCCCCCAATCGAAATAATTCGCCTTGTTTCATCATTCTGGTTGGTGTTGAATTTAAATGTGCCGTTTTCAAAAAATTGGTAGGTGTCAAAATAACCTGTGTTCACTTCTACACAGCCAAATTGCCATACTCCGATAATCATTTTTTTATCTGTACCATGAAAGAATATATTATTAATGTACATGGATACATATAAAATTACTCCTAGGATAAATCGCATAATAATTACCTTTCTTTTCGTGCTATTATTTTTCTATTAATAGGTTTTCGTGGCATGAACTTTTCATCATAACTGTATTCTGTGGGTGCTTTAATAATGAATGTACTATCTGTTAAATTTATCAAATCCAAATATTGGCAGGATTCCACTACTGTATCTCCATTAATGAATTTTAGATCGGGAATCAATGAAATTGTTATTTCTGACCTTTTTGTGTTCTCATTGAAATAATATGTACCCTTGGTTGTGTAAACTAAGTCGTCATTTACAATTATTGTACTATATAATCCATCGTTAAATGTTATTAAAACATCACGATCATTCATGTAAAAGCTCCATTTTCCCTCCAGTAGAGATTCGTCAATCTTTTTCCTGTTGCAGCCAATGAGGTTGGTGGAGAGCACCAGTATAAATAGTATCTTCTTCATTGTGAACGTATTAAATAGTTTGAATTTGGCATTGTATGGGATGGGGTGATTTCTGTGCGTATTGTTGTTAGTACTCAATAATGGGTTTGTTGATATACAATCCTTCGGCTTTAATATCAACAAACAATCTGCTGTTAGATAAATTTATATTATTATCGGCTGAAGTATTAAACCAAAAGTAAATTTCTGAGTCATCAAAGCTGATTCCTTTTGTGTATTCCATATTGTTGTTAATATCTTCAATAAATTGAGCCAAAGTAATTCCTCTGCTATACATCTCGAGTTTATCAGAAGACAATGTTATTGAATCCATTGAATTATATATTTTAGCGAATAGCGAATCATTTAAAATTACCGTGTTATCACCTTTTTTCAATACAATATTAAATTGGTTTATTTTTGATTGTATTCCGCTGATTCCAGGTTCCATTGAGCCACCAAACAATTGCCGCACAGAGTTTTCTCCAGATACATATTCTTTTGAAAGTTCAATAGAAACGCCCCAAGCAATTTTTTTTGATTCTCTTTGAAAGGGGGTTATTGTATAGCCTCCTACACTGTTTTCCACGACCTGCACTGCACTTACTTTAACGTTTTTTATTGTATAATACTCCTTCTGCTTTTTGAAAAGGAGATAATAACCTAAAACCGAAAAAGTTAAAAGTACAAAGCCGATGTAAATTGCAATAGTGTATTTCTTATTCACAGGAGCCATTGAAGTAAGTGGATTTATTTAATTGCTCTTTTGTCATTTAATTGATGGAATTTAGAGTGTTCATTGGATGAATTCTTCAAGTTGAAGTGTTTTTTATTTCACTCAAAAACCAAAGGTTCCCTATCCTGTGGAAATGATACTCAAATCTAATCCCTGTGTCTTCTACAAGCATTATTAACAGGTGTTGATCAGATGAAATGGTTTCCGATCGTAATATGACTTTTCCATCGAAGATGTTGCTTTTTGGGGAAGTTAATTCGTGCTTTTGATACTCGGCAGATTGTATAAAAAATGTGTCAGATTTGTTGGTTTCAAAATCGATGAGCGTTGTAATTCTCAAAGGAAATACCACTCGGCTTTTTTGAAAATTGTAGTCCTTGTTAAATTGGTACAGAAATTCCTCAAACGTCTCGTTGCTATCTTTGGCTGAGGGTGCCTGTTCCACCGAAATTGTTGTGCTTGAATGAGTTGATGGAGATTCGTTGTTTGGAAAGGCATTGGCTCTCCCTTCTGCGATACCCGAAGCAATAGCGATAAGAAAGCAACTGATTATTAATGACTTGTCCATTCATTACGAAGATAGGAATAAGTCAAGATCAAAGTGCCATCCCCAAAACCTATCCCGATTTCCTTTGTTTCTCACTGTATGAATTACGTTGTTTTCGGTGGGAGTCGCGGCATTGGCGCCGCCGTGGTGGATCGGTTGATGAACGAAGGACATTCAATCTGGGTAGTATCGCGCAGTGGGGAAGTGCCCAGGGTGTGCAATCCATCGGTTGGGATGCTTTGTCCGACGAGTCCATCGCGGGCTTGCCCGATACCATTCATGGGGTGGTGTACGCACCGGGAAGCATCAACCTCAAGCCCTTTCGTGGATTGAAGCCCGATGAATTTCGCGCCGATTTTGAAATCAATGCGATGGGTGCGGTCAAAGCCCTGCAAGCCTGTCTGCCAGCCATGAAAACCGCCGGTAAAGCATCGGTGGTGCTCTTTAGTACGGTGGCTGTCCAATCGGGAATGAGCTTTCATGCCAGCATCGCTATGGCCAAAGGCGCCATCGAAGGACTTACACGCAGTTTGGCTGCCGAGTGGGCCCCACAGATTCGTGTGAATGCCATCGCCCCCAGTTTGGTGAATACCGATTTGGCGGCCCGTTTGCTGTCGACCCCAGAGAAAATGGAAGCCAGTGGCAAACGTCATCCCCTTCAGCGCGTGGGTGAACCCCAAGACATCGCATCGGCCGTTGCGTTTTTACTGGGTGAAAGCAGCGACTGGATGACCGGACAGATTTTGGCCATCGATGGGGGAATGGGTAGCCTGAGATAAACATGCATCGATTCAGCGCCTGTTTGAGTGGCAATTCCCTAGAGGATAATCGCCCGACGGACGGGTTGCTGAGCTTCATTGAATTACCATGAGCCATACCATTGAAATTTTTCGGGGCGACGATTTTGCCCAACTCGACAAGCGATTTCGCACGCAATTGATCAATTCCATTCCTGGTATCAAAGCCCTGCAGTTGGTGGGGACGCGGGATGCGGAGGGACAAGAGAACCTGGCCATTTTTAACAGTATTTTTCACGTGGGTGCCAATCCGCCTTATTTGGGGATGGTTGTGCGTCCGGATAGTGTAGACCGTCACACTTGGCAGAATATTTTGGCCACCGGGAGCTACACGCTCAACGCGGTGGGGACGGATTTTTACCCCAAGGCCCATCAGACTTCGGCCCGGTATAGCAAGGATCAGAGTGAGTTTGACGCTGTTGGATTAACGCCTGTTTACCGTGAAGGTGTGTTTGCGCCGTTTGTGGGGGAAAGCGCCATCAAAATGGGCTTGACTTTGCGAGAGCACCATCGGATATCATGCAATGATACCTTGGTGGTGGTAGGCAGCATAGATTATATAGAATTGCCGCATGAGTTGCTGTTTGACGATGGATCGGTGGATTTGGTGTCGGCCGGTTCTGTGGGAAGCATCGGCTTAGACGGGTATGTGGCGAGTCAGTGGTTGGATCGGTTGAGTTATGCCAAGCCCGACAAAGCGCCCAGTACGATTTTGCCCCAACGGGATTAAAAAAATACGCCCCGGCGAAGCCGGGGCGTATCATCAACACAAAATTGGAATAACAAACAATTACTTGCCCGCTTTCACGTCTGGCAATGCCTCTCCTTGCTCAGTATTTGCTTTAGCACGCGAAGGTGCTTTGGTTTTTTCGCTGTTGTATGATGCGGCAATCAATGAAATGACTACCAACAACAATGCACCGCCCCAAGTGATTTTTTCAACCACGTTGGTGGTCTTCTCAACACCAAAGATTTGGTTACCTTGTGAGAAGTTTGAAGCCAATCCGCCTCCTTTTGGGTTTTGTACCAAAATAACCAACATCAACAATGTGGCTGCAATAATTCCGATGATTAATATCCAATTCATTGGTTTTGTTCTTTTTTAATTTGTTCGATAAGGTCTGCAAAGTAACTACTTTTTTCCGGGAATTTCAACTGCAGCTTTTCGTAAGAAAGAATGGCTTTTTCAAAATGACCTTGTTGCCTAAAAATGTTTGCCAGGGTTTCTGTTACGATGCTGGTAGAAAATTGTTCACTGCGCTTCATCGCCCGCTCCGGGCTGTAAAATTCACGCTTCGGCTGGCTGATTCGGGGACGTTCTTCGATGAACTTGTTGATTAAAGCCTCGGTATTGACCTTTTGTTCATCGGGGTTCCCTGGACTGTCTGCATCGCTCGATAACCAATCGAAAAAGCTCTTGGGCGCTGCCGGTGTTGCAAAGGTGTCTCTCGCCCTCGGGTCGGATTCCGTCGTTGAAATGCCCGTCTCAGGGGAGAAAGTTCTCGTCTCCAGGGAGAACGTGTTGGTCTCCATTGAACCCAACCTCGGCTCTGAGCGATGGGTGCGGTGATCGTTTGATGCAACCGCATGACTATCGTCGGTGTTGATCAGGCCCGATTTTAAAAACTCTTCCAAGTCATAGACTTTGGGCAGCGGTTTTTCTGTTAACCACGGACCATCAACCACCGGTTCAAACTGCAATGTGGTTCCCATGGCGGAGGCCAAGTCATAAAGGATCTCGGGCTGGGTATCGTTTGCTGGTTCAACGTAGGGTTCGAACGATGGTTTGTGGGTGGAAATGTCCGTGATTTCCGGTGTCCAGGCTGTTTCCTCAACGATAGTTTCTATCGCCGTCATGTCCTTCGTTTCAACCGCTGTTTCTTTTAAGTCCTCAACCACTATCGCAGTCGCGGACTCAATCGCTGTATCAGCAGATACTGTCAAGAACTCCGACAGGGGACTTGGTTCGGCCTCTGTATGAACAGTGGGGATGGTGGTGGGCAATGGCGTTTCTGCAGCGGGCGGCGGTACATTCACCGGTTTGCGGGGATGCAAGGCGTGATAAAGCCAATCGCGGCGACTGCTGCGCATCGCCGCATGTTTGATGCTGCTATCGGTGCGATAATCGTTCTGCGCTTTTCTGTACAGCGCCAGCAACACAAATGGAGTGCTGAACCAAGGGAATCTCTCCGACAGTTGTTCCAATTCAACCGCTGTTGTAGCGTCGATATCAGACGGGTTGTTTACGATATGTCGAAGTTTTTCCGGATTCACCAGTCGAGGGCCACTGCGGCAAAAATTTGTTGAACGATTTGATTTTGTATTTCGGTGGAAAGCGATTCCTCTACACTTTCAAACGTAGCGCTGGCATCGAAAATCTTGAAAAAGGCGTAGTCGCGGGCAAAGCTCTTTTCCGGATATTTTTCACACACGAACTCCACCCGTACTTTGATATTGAATTGGTTCTGGGCTGTTCCAACGTTGGCATTCAAGGCCGCTGGCGTCACGGAATACTCCACAATAGACCCTCCAAATTTGTAGTCGCCGTTGGCATTGGTGAGCGACAAACGGGTTTCACTTTGGAATTTGGTTTTCAATTTTTCGGTGAAACTCATGCTCAATTGGGGGTTGACGATGGCCGCTTCATTGCTAAAAAAGTCTACTGAAAAAGTCTGAATATCGGCAGGGATTGCGGCTCCTTTGAAATCGTAAAATTTCCAAAACGGCGTACATCCGCTCATCAGCAGAAGCAGGGGTAACAGCAGACATGCCCCCAGGAATTTGCGACTCCCACCCGCTGCCCGGGTTTGTGCTTTCCGGGTGTGGGTGTTCTGGGCGCTATGGTTGGTGCAAGGTTTCATGTGTGGGGTGTGTCTGGCCACTTACTCAAGTTCGTATTGTTTGATTTTGCGATACAAAGTTCGTTCCGATATACCCAATTCATCGGCGGCTTTCTTCCGTTTTCCTAAATTCTTGGCCAAGGCTTTTTTGATCATTTCGATTTCTTGGGCTTCCAAACTCAGCGTTTCCCCCACAGATGGGTAGGAAATGGCTTCTTGGAAATCATCTTCATCATCGTCGTGTGATTGTAGGATGATGGGTTGATTGGCGATGGGGTTGCTGGAGAGCGTATTGTGGTTGTTTGAATCGTTGTAGCTGGAGAGGTTGCTGCTGGGCACGGGGGTGTTGTTGACAGGCACCGGAACCACGGCAGATTGCATATTGGCTGCGGCATTGCGCGCATCGAGATTGCCTTCGAGCAGTCCAAAAACCACTTTTTTCAGGTCGTTCACGTCGCGTTTCATGTCGATCAGCACTTTGTAAAAAATATCGCGTTCGCTCATCCCTTCGGTGCCCTCCATTTTTCCCAAGAGCATGGGCAGAGGGGGTTCTACGTGGGGGATGTATTTCGAGAGTGTTTGTGCGTGGATGATGGGGCCGTTTTCCAAAACGCAGATTTGTTCGGTGACGTTCTTCAGCTGTCGCACGTTTCCCGGCCATGGATAATTGATTAGCAGCTGCTGGGCGTCTTCTGAGAGTTCTAGCAGTTGGCTGTGGTGGGTTTCGGCGAAGTCTGAGGCAAATTTGCGGAACAACAGGTAGATGTCCTCTCGACGTTCACTGAGTTTAGGCACGCGGATGGGTACGGTGGCCAATCGATAGTACAGGTCTTCCCGGAATTTTCCCATCCGGGCGCGTTCTAGGAGGTCGCGGTTGGTAGCGGCCACTACGCGTACATCCGTTTTTTGCACGGCGGAGCTGCCGACTTTGATGAATTCGCCGTTTTCCAAAATGCGCAGCAGTCGGGCCTGGGTACTCAATGGCAATTCACCCACCTCATCGAGGAAGATGGTGCCACCGCTGACCGTTTCGAAATATCCTTTTCGTTTGTCGGTGGCGCCGGTAAAGGCTCCTTTTTCATGTCCGAACAATTCCGAATCGATGGTGCCTTCGGGTATGGCGCCGCAGTTCACTGCGATGAAAGGGGCGTGTTTGCGGGCGCTCATGTGATGAATGATTTTACTAAAGCTCTCTTTTCCTACGCCGCTTTCTCCCAAGATCAAAACGTTCATGTCTGTGGGTGCCACCTTTACGGCTGTTTCCAATGCCGTGGTCAACAAGGGCGAATGTCCGATGATTCCGAACCGCTGTTTGATGAGGTGTGTATCCATGGTTGCGCTACTTTTACAAAGATACAACAAAACTGACAGTTTGTCATAGCGATTGGTGCGCTACGGAGGGTTTGGGCGGGGGCACCACGAACGCATTGAATGTGAATAACCTGTTTGGTTTTATTGCCAATAAATGGCTTGTTTTGAAATTGCAACATGGATCACGAAGAAGAACTGGAATCAACCCAAGAAGAATCAGGACAATCTCCCTCGGGTGCTCACCTCGGTGAGGTTCGCGCCGTGGGTGGGATGTACAAAGACTGGTTTGTTGAGTACGCCAGTTATGTGATTTTGGAGCGGGCCATTCCGGCTCTGGAAGACGGATTGAAGCCGGTACAGCGACGCATCCTGCATGCCATGTATGAAATGGATGACGGTCGCTACAACAAGGTGGCCAACATCATCGGGTCAACCATGGCCTATCACCCCCACGGAGATGCGGCGATTGGTGATGCACTGGTGAATTTGGGTCAGAAAGAATTGCTAATCGACACCCAAGGAAACTGGGGCGACATCAGAACGGGAGACAGTGCGGCGGCACCCCGATACATTGAAGCCCGGCTGAGTGCCTTTGCCAAAGAAGTGGCGTTTAATGAGAAAACCACCAATTGGCAGTTGAGCTACGATGGTAGAAAGCGCGAACCCGTGACCTTGCCGATGAAGTTTCCGCTGCTCTTGGCCCAAGGGGTTGAGGGGATTGCCGTGGGATTGAGTACCAAGATCATGCCCCACAATTTCTTGGAGTTGTGTGAAGCCAGTATCGATGTGTTGCGTGGCAGGAAAATCAATTTGCTGCCCGATTTCCCAACCGGTGGGTACGCGGATTTTTCGATGTACAATGAGGGTAGAAAGGGGTCGCGGATACGGGTTCGTTCAAAAATCGAGGAGAAAGACAAATCTACGCTGCTCATCAAAGAAATTCCCTTTGGAACCACCACCGGATCGCTGATTGAGAGCATCATCAAAGCGAGCGACAATGGCAAAATCAAAGTAAAAAAGGTCATCGACAATACCGCCAAAGACGTGGAAATTGAAGTGCAATTGGCGCCGGGAATCAGTCCGGATCTGGCCATCAATGCCTTGTATGCCTTCACCGATTGTGAGGTGAGTATTTCGCCTTTGGCTTGTGTGATTCACGAAGACCGACCCAAGTTCATGGGCGTGAATGATATTTTGCGTGCTTGCACCCAGAACACCCTTGATTTGCTCCGCCAGGAGTTGGAAATTGAGTTGGGTGAGTTGGAAAACAAGTGGCATTTTTCATCGCTCGAGAAAATATTCATTGAAAAGAGAATCTACCGCGACATTGAGGAGTGTGAGACTTGGGATGCGGTGTTGACGGCCATCGACAAAGGATTGGACCCCTATAAAAACTTGTTCCGCAGGGAAATTGCCCAGGACGATATTATCCGGTTGACAGAAATTAAGATCAA
>JALQWO010000329.1 GCA_023258655.1 Bacteroidia bacterium | reverse complement strand
ACCATCTACACACAGACTCATTGAAGCTGTTTGTCAATGGTCGTGTGCAGCAAGTGGTCGCGACGTTAGAAGGTACCTATGTGCCGGGCACGATAAGTATTGGAAGTAGTAATACCGCACAATACCCGTCTGCAGATGGTCGGTATGGACAAGCGACAGTGCTGATCGAACCGCCGACACAAGCATACGTGAACGATCTGTATGCGTCAGGGCAACGCGACGGTACAGAAACGCTGACGATTGTGCGTCAGGGACAAGGTATCGATCTGTTGTACTACTGGAACAATACGACAATCAATACATTGGCCAGCAATACGATTTCACAGGAATACTACGCGAACGCTGCTATTGACGAATCGGCTCCGTTGGAGGAACCCGATTCCGGTTTGTCTAACTAAATAAAGGAAACATCCATAGGTCGCAACTATGTCAAGTATCAATACAAAAAAGTATCGTACCTTTCTGTCGCAGCAATTCGCAAATTGCTTGAGTTCGAACACCTCGATGTTCTATCTTGGTGTGGGTCGACCTCAAGATTGGACGAACGATAACAGCCCGCCAACACCGACACAAGACACGCAGAGTGTCGATTTCGAATACTGGCGCGATATGCTTGCCGTCAAGCGCGTGGATGTGGCGAACACTTCATACGTGATTCCACGCCGCGATTGGTCGAGCAATACCGTCTACGCGCAGTATGAC
>JALQWO010000328.1 GCA_023258655.1 Bacteroidia bacterium | reverse complement strand
AATTGATTAATTGAAACCACGCAGGGGATTTGGTACACCTTTGTAATATTTTCAACATGGCGCTCTAAATTAACTAAACCTTTTTCAAGCGCCACTAAATTTTCTTTAGTTAGTTCAGATAGCTCAGCATTACCATGATATTTCATAGCACGAACAGTCACCACAATCACGGCGGCAGAGGGGCGTAGACCTGATTTACGGCATTTGATATCAATAAATTTCTCAGCTCCTAAGTCAGCACCAAAGCCAGCCTCAGTAACTACATAATCAGCTAATTTAAGGGCTGCTTGTGTGGCAATCACCGAATTACAGCCATGTGCGATATTGGCAAAAGGTCCACCATGCACAAAGGCTGGATTGTTTTCAAGGGTTTGAACAAGATTTGGGGCCAACGCATCTTTAAGTAAGACCGTCATAGCTCCGTGAGCGTTGAGATCTTTGGCAAAAATAGGTTTTAGATCGCGGGTATAGGCAACTACAATATTCGAGAGCCGTTCTTTAAGATCATCAAGCGAAGTGGCTAAACAGAAAATTGCCATTACCTCAGAAGCGACCACGATATCAAACCCATCCTCACGAGGATACCCATTACCCGGGCCGCCCAAGCCATTGGTAATGTGGCGCAAGGCTCGGTCGTTCATATCAACGACACGTTTCCATTGAATCCGGCGGCTATCAATACCGAGAGAATTGCCATGGAAGAT
>JALQWO010000327.1 GCA_023258655.1 Bacteroidia bacterium | reverse complement strand
CCAACTACCCTGGTGTTGGATGGATAATTTTCTTTAAACAACAAACCAGTTCCCAGCCCCTGTGGTAATATGGGCTTGTACTGCGACACCCATTGTGCGATGATGGCCAGCCCCACATTCCCCTCCAAAGCACTCGTGCACCACCACCCAATGTCTTGCTTACAAGCTTCTGAAATCCAAAGATCGGCCAGGTCGGTCCCACCCAACAAAGTGGGTTTTAGAATGATATATTTTGGTTTGGCCCAAGACAACAAATGGCGACCACTTTTTACAGTATCCCCATCTTTTTGTGGGTGTAATCCAATGAGTGATTCATCCAAAGCCACATCGATGGCACTGAATCGACAAATTTTATCAAGTTCAGCGCAATGAACGCCCACAGGTTGTTCAATGGAATGAATTTCGAATCGGGATAATTCTTTGAGTTGCTCCAAAGCCAAATCATCGGAAAAGCCGCCGTTGGCATCCAATCGCAATTCCAATGCAAAAGCGGAATGATGGTTACGAAGGCGTTCTAATAATCTACATTCTTCGTCGAAATCCAACGCCCCAACTTTGATTTTAATGCACTTGAAACCTGCATCAATTTTTGACATGGCCTCCTGATACATCGCCTCTGCACCATTCATCCAAACCAGTCCGTTGATGGCCATTCCCACTTTGCCTTGGGTAAATAAATTATCATTCCAATAGACAGAGGCTTGCC
>JALQWO010000326.1 GCA_023258655.1 Bacteroidia bacterium | reverse complement strand
GATGGCGAATCATTCGACAACTTCAACCAGAAGCTCAAGGCCTACCTCGCCCTCATTGATGAAAAGTTCTTGGAACCAATGGAATCAGTGGAGACGAATCAGACGGAAATGGTCACGGATGAGATGTTCGCAACGGAAGTCGAAGGTGAAATCGACGATGAAATTGACGAGGAGGCAAAAGCAAGGTCACGACGCCTTCACTGGCTCTTGACTTCAATGATCTCAGGCGATGCAGCAAAGGTCATTCAAACTGGCCTTCACATCAATGGATATGAAACGTACCGCAGGTTGATCAACCGGTACAAGGTTCATGTGCAATCACGGACCATGGGCCGCCTCACGCGGATCCTCAAACCAGACTGGAGCTCAGGCAAGCTTCAGGACAACATCGCTCAATGGGAAGATGAGATCATGAAATATGAACGAGAGAATGGCAATGACAAGAAACATCGTCTGCCGGACAATCTCAAGATCGCAATCATCATGAATGAGACGAAGGGTGCACTCAAGGAGCACCTTCAGCTGAACTCAGATCGGTACAAGAAGTACCAGGAGGTCAAGGAAATCGCCATCAACTATCATCGGGCCAGAGAAGCCTTCAAGAATGAAAAGAAAAATCAGAATCAGCACAACGACCCCATGGATGTCGACAAGATCGGCAAGGGTCGAGGAAAAGGAAAAGGAAAAGGAAAAGGGAAAGGAAAAGG
>JALQWO010000325.1 GCA_023258655.1 Bacteroidia bacterium | reverse complement strand
GACGCTGCGCTTGTTCGGCTAATCCTGTCTGCATAGCAAACTGTGCGGCTTGCTGCTGTCTAGCTACATCCGCACTATACAACTGTCCAGCCTTATCAAATGCTGCTGCTGAACCTTGCATTTGAATGTTTCCTAGCTGGGAACCGAGATTCCTGGCTAGTTCTGATTCCATGATGGCTTGACGTGAACCACCAAAAGCACCTCGTTGTCCAGCTTGAGAGCGTAGATTCTGAAGTCCTGACGTGTATTCCCTCATCGCAGATTGCTTGGCAACGTCAGTGACAGCTTGCTGATAAGGGTTCATATACGCTTGTAGCGTACCGACCTGTTGCCCACCAACATTCATGGTGCCTAAGATGCCGGGAGCGGAGGCTTGCTGGCTAACCATCTGTGCGCCTTGTTGGAACAAGGGTGAGGTTTCAGCGACGCGATTGTAAGCAAACGGTGTATACGGTGTATACGCATTTTGCTGTGCCATGCGATAGAGATCCGACACATAAGGCAGCGCATACTCAGGCTGGCTTTGGACGGTTGTTTGGGTGGGTCCACCAAGACTCATGTTTAAACCTCACTACAGAGGATGACGCCGATTTGTTTCATCTTAAAGATCTTTTTCCAACCGGGGCGTCCTTGGATCAAGATCAAATCACATGCACTGTTCTTGGCAAACTGTCGGATATGCGGTTCCATTGTCAGGATTTCCTCTAGTTTCCC
>JALQWO010000324.1 GCA_023258655.1 Bacteroidia bacterium | reverse complement strand
GTCCGAGGCCAGCATGTATTCGCCCATCAGATCGTTGAGGATGAGCTGCATGGCGGCCGGGCTGGTGAAGTCGATGTCCTGGGCGGACAGGGTGACCTGGCCGGCCAGCGTCGTCTTGCTGACGCTGTTGGACGCGATGACCATGGTGGTGGCCGACACGGCCGACAGTTCGGGGCTCTGCGCGGCGACCGACGTGTGGGTCGTGATCGTCGGACGGATGAACGTCTTTTGAGCTCCGCCGTCCGGGTAGGCGCGGGCACCGAGACGGTTCACGACCGGACGCACGAAATTGACGTTCTGCACCAGCGGGCCGAGCACCGGCACCGGCAAGAGGCCGGGGGTGTCGGTCGTGAGGACGTCGCCAGCGGCGGCCTCGTAGGTCGACTGGTTCTCCTTGCGCCACTCGACGACGGACGCGTTCACCTTGGCGAACGTGTCACCGCCCTGGTGGTAGGCGGCCATCCACTCGCCGGCCGAGGGCAGGCGAGGCGCCTTCTTCGGCTGGGCGAACAGGATCGGGGCGGCGGTGGGGGCGGCTTCCGGGCCGGCGGCTTCGATGTCGGACACTTTGTGCTCCTGGGTCTCGAGGTTGTGGATTTCGGTGTCGGGAGCGTCCGCCGAGGCGGCCACGTCGGTGATCGTAGCACTGGAGAACGCCGGGATGGGCACAAGCGACAGCTCTGTCCATTCGGCGGCGGTGATGACGACGGTGCCGTCTT
>JALQWO010000323.1 GCA_023258655.1 Bacteroidia bacterium | reverse complement strand
TCCAGTTCCCATCATAGCCTTGCCCATACCTTTCATTACTGTTTCGATATCAGCAAAATCTAGATTGATAAGACCTGGTTTAACAATTAAATCTGTTACTCCTCTAACGCCTTGCATTAAAACATTGTCAGCCATTTTAAATGCTTGGGGAAAAGTAGTTTTCTCATTAGCAACTTTAAATAAATTTTGATTAGGAATTATAATGCTAGTATCAACGTATTTTTTTAATTCCTCTAAACCTCTTTCAGCACCTTCAAAAATAAAAGGTTTTGTTACCACTGCAACAGTTAATAAATTTAAATCTTTAGCGGCTCGAGCTATTACCGGTGCAGCACCTGTTCCTGTTCCACCACCCATTCCAGCAGTAATGAAAACCATGTTAGCACCTTGTAAAAGATTTATTAATTCGTTTAGAGACTCTTCTGCTGCTGCCTGTCCGATATCAGATTTTGCCCCAGCTCCAAGTCCTCTAGTTAAATTTGTTCCAAGTTGCATTTTGCATGAAGCTTTATTATGTTTTAAAGCTTGTGCGTCAGTATTTGCTGCAACGAATTCAACACCTTGAACACCGCAGTCTATCATATTGTTAATAGCGTTTCCGCCTGCTCCTCCAACCCCTAGAACAACTATTCTAGGTTTTAGTTCTCTTAGTTCTGGTACGTTTATTTTTATTGTCATTTGTTTCTCCCTTATTGTTATTTATTAATATTCATCAAGACC
>JALQWO010000322.1:324-735 GCA_023258655.1 Bacteroidia bacterium | reverse complement strand
TTTTTCTTAACTCATTCGCTACATAAGTCAATTCGGTTAATGGAGCGTTTTCAAATAAAAACATTCCTTCTTCTTTTGTTAAGTATTCGAAATTCAAGGCTCTTTGGTAAAGTGATTCCAACTGCATAGTCAAATAATTAGACCGCAAAGTTAATATATCTAGTATACAATGATTTGACTAATTTTGCCCTTCTATGATACAATTTGATCGTTTTACACTAGATAATGGCTTAAAGGTTTTGGTGCATCAAGATACCAGTACTCCCATGGCCGTAGTGAATGTTTTATATAATGTGGGTTCTAAGGACGAAAACCCCCACAAAACAGGGTTTGCACATCTATTTGAACATTTGATGTTTGGAGGTAGTATCAATATCCCAGATTATGACGAGCCCTTGCAAAGAGCAGGAG
>JALQWO010000322.1:0-314 GCA_023258655.1 Bacteroidia bacterium | reverse complement strand
AATATTGAAACTGCTTTTTGGTTAGAGAGTGATCGTATGTTGTCTTTGGCCTTTAGTGAAAAGAGTTTAGAAGTACAACGTAAGGTAGTTTGCGAAGAATTCAAAGAACATTATATTAACAAGCCTTATGGAGATGCATGGCATAAGATGCGCAATTTAGCTTATACGAAGCATCCTTATCAATGGATGACTATTGGTGCTTCTTTAGAACATGTAGAGCAGGCAACTATGCAAGAAGTGAAAGACTTTTTCTTTCAATTTTACAGACCCAATAATGCCATTTTAGTTGTTACTGGAAATGTGACTACCGAGCA
>JALQWO010000321.1 GCA_023258655.1 Bacteroidia bacterium | reverse complement strand
GGTCACAGGCTACGGCATGATCAATGGCCGTTTGGTTTTTGTTTACAGCCAAGACTTCACCGTGTTTGGTGGTGCCTTGTCTGAATCGCATGCAGAGAAGATTTGCAAAATCATGGACCAAGCCATGAAAGTCGGTGCCCCGGTCATTGGCTTGAACGATTCGGGCGGTGCGCGAATTCAAGAGGGCGTGGCTTCTTTGGGCGGTTATGCCGAAGTGTTCCAACGCAATGCCATGGCCAGCGGTGTCATTCCGCAAATCAGCATGATCATGGGCCCTTCAGCCGGTGGTGCCGTGTATTCACCCGCCATGACCGATTTCATTTTTATGGTCAAAGACAGCTCGTACATGTTTGTGACGGGCCCTGAAGTGGTCAAGACCGTGACGCACGAAGAAGTGACGGCCGAAGAATTGGGCGGCGCTTTAACGCACACCACCAAGAGCGGTGTGGCCGACATGGCGTTTGAAAACGACGTGGAAGCTTTGCTGATGCTGCGCCGTCTGTACAACTACTTGCCACTGAACAACCGCGAAAAAGCCCCTGTTCGCGCAAGTGGTGACCCGACCGACCGTCAAGACATGAGCTTGGACACCTTGGTGCCGATGAACGCCAATCAAGCGTACGACATGAAAGAACTCATCACCAAGACGGTGGACGATGGTGACTTCTTTGAACTCCAGCCCGACTACGCCAAAAATATCCTGATCGGTTTTGCCCGCATGGCCGGCCAAACTGTG
>JALQWO010000320.1 GCA_023258655.1 Bacteroidia bacterium | reverse complement strand
TCAAGTCCTCATGGCCCTTACGGGCTGGGCTACACACGTGCTACAATGGTAGTGACAATGAGATGCAAGGTGGCGACGCTAAGCTAAACTCAAAAATCTACCTCAGTTCGGATTGCACTCTGCAACTCGAGTGCATGAAGCTGGAATCGCTAGTAATCGTAGATCAGCGTGCTACGGTGAATACGTTCCCGGGTCTTGTACACACCGCCCGTCACACCATGGAAGTTGGTTCTACCTTAAAGCAGATTGCTAACCGCAAGGAGGCGTTTGACCAAGGTATAGTCAGCGACTGGGGTGAAGTCGTAACAAGGTAGCCGTAGGGGAACCTGCGGCTGGATTACCTCCTTTCTAAGGACAGTTCAAAAGTTTACTTTTGAACTATCACTTAACATGTACATAGTAGCCGTCCTCGTTTCTCTTCCTTATCTCTAATGTTTGTAAAAGAGTTCATTCAACAAAAGGGCCGGTAGCTCAGTTGGTTAGAGCACACCCTTGATAAGGGTGGGGTCGAAAGTTCGAGTCTTTCTCGGCCCACCATTTTTATTAGGGGGATTAGCTCAGCTGGTAGAGCGCCTGATTTGCATTCAGGAGGTCAGCGGTTCGATCCCGCTATCCTCCACCAAATTTTAGAGAAATTCTTTAACATTGTTAATTTGTATCAATATTTTTATATCCTTGTGAAAAATTTATTTTTCACAAATTTTAAAAATTCAATTTACACAGAAAAATTTTTTCTGTGCAT
>JALQWO010000031.1 GCA_023258655.1 Bacteroidia bacterium | reverse complement strand
GTGGGCACATTCGCTACAGCTGCGGAAGCAGATGCTGCCCTGGTGGATGTAAAACGCGAATTCCCTACAGCGCGCAAATTGCGTATGCTCATTCCAAACCCCGCCTACAGCGGACCAACGTCGAACTGACCCATGCCCAATTCGCTGAAAAAAGATCCCAAAATCGAAAAAACGAAACAAGAAGTTCGGGAACTCTTCACAGCCTACTTAGAACAAAATCAGCAGCGTAAAACCCCGGAGCGCTATGCGATACTCGATGAAATATACTCATCCAAAAGTCATTTCGACGTGGACGAGTTATTCCTCAAAATGAAATCGAGAAACTACCATGTCAGTCGCGCCACCGTATACAACACGCTGGACCTATTGGTGGAATCTGGATTGGTGAAACGCCATCAGTTTGGTCAAAACACCTCCCATTACGAACAAGCTTACGGCTATAAACAGCACGACCACCTCATTTGCAATCATTGTAAAAAGGTTTTTGAATTTTGCGATCCCCGTGTGCAGCAAATCACCAGCACCATGGGCAATTTGCTAAAATTCAATGTAAGTAGCCACTCATTACATTTATACGGCGACCCCAGCACCAACGAGCAAGGCGAATGCACACAGTGTGGTGAGGTCCCCACAAAATCATAAACATTAGAAATTACATACATGGTTGATGTTATACTTGGCCTCCAATGGGGCGACGAAGGAAAAGGGAAAATTGCGGATTACCTCACGCCCAAATACAACGTGGTAGCGCGTTTTCAGGGCGGTCCCAATGCCGGACACTCACTGGATTTTGAAGGCAAGAAATTTGTCCTCAACACCATCCCCTCGGGCATTTTCCGCAAAGAAACCATCAACCTCATTGGCAACGGTGTGGTGATCGACCCCGTGCGGTTGCGCGAAGAAATCGAGCGCATCGTGAACGAATGTCCGGACTACAAAGAGCGTCTGTACATTTCGCAAAAAGCCCACCTCATTCTTCCCACACACCGTATTTTGGATGCTGCTTCAGAAGCCGCCAAAGGCGATGCCAAAATTGGCTCCACCTTGCGTGGCATCGGCCCCACCTACAAAGACAAAATTGGTCGCTCCGGCCTCCGCGTTGGCGATATTCTGGAAGGCGACTTCCGTCAGCGCTACCAAGATGTTGTCAAAGATCATTTGCGAATGATCGAATTCCACGGCTACACCGACTTCCAATTGGACGCGGAAGAAGAGAAATTCTTTAGCGCCATTGAGTTCTTGAAAGGACACAAATTGGTCAACAGCGAATATTTCATCCACGACTGCATCAGCAAAGGTCAAAAAGTCCTCGCTGAAGGTGCACAAGGCAGCCTGTTGGATGTAGAATTTGGAACCTATCCATTCGTCACCAGCTCTAACACCTTGGCCGGCGGCGTTTGCACCGGTTTGGGTGTCGCCCCAAAACAAGTGGGCAAAGTTTTCGGTATTTTCAAAGCTTACTCAACCCGCGTGGGTTCTGGGCCTTTCCCTACCGAGCTCGACAACGAAATCGGAGAATATTTGCGCATCAAAGGACATGAATTTGGCGCCACCACAGGCAGAAAGCGCAGAACGGGCTGGATCGATTTAGTGGCTTTAAAATACACTTGCATGTTGAACGGTGTGGACGAACTCATCATGATGAAGAGCGATGTACTCAATGGCATGGAGAAAATCGCCGCTTGTACCGCCTACATGATTAACGGTGTAAGAAGTGAACAAGTACCCGCCAATCTGTGCAGCAGCGATGTAGAACCCCTATTGGAATGGTTCCCAGGCTGGGGTGAAGACCTTAGCCACACGCAAGGCTTTGAAGCCATGGACGAGCGATTCCGCAATTATGTGCACTTTGTAGAGAATTACCTGGGCACCAAAATTCGTGTGATCTCTCTCGGACCTGAGCGTGAAAGCACCTTGGTGAAAGACTAATTCAACCCAAAACGCAGTATGAAAATCATCTGTATCGGCAGGAATTACGACGCCCATATCCGAGAACTCAACAACGAGGTACCGGAAGAACCCGTCATTTTCATCAAACCCGATACGGCATTGCTTCGCAACAACAACCCGTTTTTCATTCCCGATTTTTCCAATGAAATCCACCATGAAGTGGAATTGGTTGTGAAGATCAAGAAGCCGGGCCGACATATCCCCGTTCAATTTGCCAAAGATTACTACGATGAAGTATCCTTGGGTATTGATTTTACGGCCCGAGATGTACAAAATCGTCTCAAGGCCAAAGGCCTGCCTTGGGAAAAAGCGAAGGGCTTCGACCACTCTGCAGCCATCGCGAATTTTGTCCCATTGTCTGTTTTAACCGAAGGCGAGAACAACGGCATCAACGATTGTCATTTCCACTTAGAGAAAAACGGCGACATTGTGCAGCAGGGACATACGCAACACATGATTCACACCGTGGATGAGATCATCGCGCACGTCTCGCAGTATTTTGGCTTGCGCATTGGCGACTACATTTTCACGGGCACGCCGGAGGGGGTTGGACCGGTAAAGTCTGGCGACCAGTTGAAAGGGGTACTGGCTGGCCAAACGATGTTCGATTTTTCGATTCGATAGATAGGATTTCCGATTGTTTTGGGAACAGGCATGGCACACGTTGTGGGGCTTGACTGTCGGACCGCAAAGCAATATAAAACAGAGGGGGGCGGCCAATGGCCGCCCCCCTCTGTTTTCACTATTTGAACAAATTCAATTATTTCAATACCACTTTTTGGGTAGTGGTACGACCTACAGTGTCAGTGATGTTCACGAAGAAGATACCTGACAAACCGTTGGCGTTCACTGTCTCAACTTTGCTGTTGGCGTTGATGCTGCGAACAACACGACCGTCAATGCTGCGAACAACAATGTTCTTGATGTTGTTGGTAGTCAAAGCAACCACAAACTGTCCTTCAGCGGGGTTTGGTGCGATGCTCACTTCTGCGCTCTCAATGATGTTCTTGTTAGAAACCACGGTGCAAGAGTTCCACTTGTACGTTGGCAATACCACATCGGCAGTAGCAGTAGCGATATCAAATACGCGGTCTACTTTGTTGTAACCATTCAAAGAACCACAAGCGATGTTCAAGTTCTTTTCGCTAAAGTCATCGTTTTCAGCCAACCCGTTGGCGAAACGGAACTGATACTTTTGAGCCCAAATCTTGATGGTGGTAGAGTAAATGCCATTACCCATGTCTTTCAACTTGATCTTGTTGAATTTCCACTCACCTTGAGCAGTGTCCATGTATGGTTGGAAGTTACCGGCCATCCAAACGCCATCCGCAGAAACGATGGTGTCAGACATATCAACAGAGAAAGTCACATTCAACAACGCACCCAACTTAGGAATGGTGTAAACAGTGTCACCGGTGATAGAACCATCGGTGTAGTTCAATTTGAAAGAACGGTTAGGACCCTTGATGATCCAAGTACCTGCAGGTCCTGCAGTGGCACCCCACTCGTATGAACCAGTCAAAACCTGGGGATAGGTAGCAGACCAAATACCATCATTGGCAGTTTTGTCGCCACGCAAACCGCTATCGTTGGCTACGAAATCAGACCAACCAGACAAGTTGCCCTTGAATTTAACGTTGGTCAACTTGAAGCTGTTTTGGTAGTTACCATCCACTACGTGGAAGGTTACATCGCGCTTGTATTTGGGAATCAACGCGCAAGTATCTTGCTTGTTGAAGCATACGTGCTTGGTTATAACCCCAGCACCAGCCACTTTCAAATCGCGGTCGTTTACTGACTCCCAGCCACTCTTACCATTCACAAATTTGTATTTGTAATCACCATCGGGCAAGAAAGCCACCAAATAGTACATATCACCTACGTTCTTACATTTGGCCAAATCATCAGAAGGAGTCCAGTCAGCAGTCATACCTGCTTTGGTTTGATAGTTACCAGCCACACGAACGCCGTCGGTAGATACATCTTCGTTCTTCATGTCAACCTGAAAAACCACACGCTGGGTTCCAGTTGGAGGAGCAGAACAATCTGCAGAAGCGTCATTGAAGCAATACACGTTCAACACTTGATCAGAAGTACCTGTAGTCAACTTACGGTTGAATGACTCATCGGGCATACCCCAAGCGTCACCGTTGATGTACTTGTACTCGTAGCTTGTGCTTGCCTTCAAAGTCAATTGAATGGAATACACATAACCAGATCCAGTAGCTGTCAAAGTGTTACCAGTGGCACCTGGAGACCAGTTGCTACCAATACCTGCATCCGCCTGCAAATCACCGGCGATACGGATACCCTTTGGACCTACTGCTACATTCTGCATGTTTACCCGGAAGGTAACCTTTACAGTTTGCGCAAAAGCTGCAGTCGACAACGCAGCCAAGGCAATGAGTGAGTAAATTTTTTTCATGTTTATATTGTTTTAATATTTCTGCGGTAAAGATAAATAAAAAAGTGTCAAACTGACAATAACCTTTTTCCCAAAAAATTGCACTTTCTTTGTAATACCCAAAAGAATCCATGAAAAACCTGATTTTCTGCTGCCTTTCTTCCTTGTTAATAACCGCAAATAGCCTAACTGCCAGTTTGTTACCGCCGCGAAAAAACACCTATCATGTGGCTCCTCCATCTTGGTATTTGGGCTTTAACAATCCCAAATTGGAGATCATTTTGCACGCAGAGAACATCAGCTTGTACAACATCGCCATGAATCCATACAATGGTGTTCGTTTGGACAGTATCGCCCAGAGCGCGAATCGTCACGTTTGCTACATCCAACTCAGCATTCAGCCAAACACCCAGCCCGGATTCATCGAATTTACCGTAACCCCCAAAGAAAAACGCAGTAAAGCCCAAAGTGCCTACGTGCTCAAATACGAGCTCAAACAACGCCGTGCCAAAGAAGCCCAAGCGCCCGGACTAACCCCCAATGATGTCACCTACCTCATTTTCCCCGATCGTTTCTGCAATGGCGAAACCGATAACGACAATGCCGATATGCATTACCGTGTGCGCGTGGACCGCGGCGGCCTGAAATCCCGACATGGAGGAGACCTTGCCGGTGTTCGCAGCAAATTGGACTACCTCAAAGATTTGGGCATCAGCGCCCTTTGGCTCAATCCCGTTCAAACCAACGATCAACCCGAAGAGAGTTTTCACGGATATGCTATCACCGACAACTACGAAATTGATCCGCGATTTGGCAGCAACAAAGAATACGTGGACTTGGTTACAGAAATGCGGAAACGCAACATGAAGATGATCATGGACATCATCCCCAATCACGTGGGCGACAAACATTGGATGAATCAGTATTACGATACCGGCTGGTTCAACTACAAAGACACCTACGTGCAAACCAATTTCCGTGCACCTACCGCTGCCGACCCCTATGCAGCCCCCTCTGAGCGGAATTTAAATACCGATGGTTGGTTTGTTGCCACCATGCCCGATTACAACCAGAAAAACCCCCACATCGCCACCTACCTCGACCAACTTTATTTGTGGTGGATTGAGTTTGCAAACCTATCTGGATATCGCATCGACACCTATCCCTACCCCGATCAGGACTACATGAATCACCTCATGGAGTTATTGTTAAAAGAATACCCTCAACTGACCATTTATGGAGAAACCTGGGTACAGCACACCACTACCCAAGCCAGCTTTGTTCGCAACAACATCAAAGGCTTCGAGAAAAACAGACTGCCAGGAGTAACCGACTTTTCAATGTGTTGGGCTTTCCAAGAGGCATGCTCGAAACCGTTTGGCTGGACCGAAGGACTGAATCGCGTTTACATCACCCAGAGCGAGGACTTTTTATACCAAGACCCTTACAAGAATTGCACGTTTTTGGACAATCATGATATTTCTCGTTTCTATTCGATCGCCAATGAAGACATCGATGCATGGAAACGCGGCGTCACCTTGCTGATGACAACACGTGGACTACCCTGTATTTATTACGGCACTGAGATTTTGATGACAGGCAAAACAGAAAAGTCAGATGCCTATGTGCGATTTGATTTTCCTGGCGGTTGGAACGGCGATCCAGTGAACAAATTCACGCCCAAAGGTCGCACATCCAAGGAAAACGACGCATGGAAATGGATGCAAACCCTCAACAAAGCCCGCACATCCATGCCTGCCTTGGGCGTCGGAAAAACCATGCAATACAGTGGTATCAATGGCATCTTTACGTATTTCCGTTATACCGATAATCAAAAAGTGATGGTGGTGTTGAGTCAAAGCGATCAATCGCAAGAAATCTCTCTGTCGCGATTCGTCGAAATCACCAACGGCTACAACAAGCTCAGGAACATATTGACCGGAGAAATCACCCCCTTGGGCAGCACATTGAAAGTAGCAGCCAAAGGCAGTTACGTATACGAACTGCTGAAATAATTGTCCGAGGCCCTTACATTTGAAAAAAGTGGCCGTGCAAGCAAGTGCATTTCAATGGGACGCGTGGTATGAAAAAGTGGGTGGGCGCAGCATCAAAATTGATGCAGTAGACGACTATTTACAGCAAATTTACCAAGACCAATACCAGCGATTGGATGGACCTGTCAACGCAACAGTTCAGCCATTTACGCCTACCGAGGCGGCAAGCCTCATCAAATCAAAAGCGATCGCTTTGGGCGCAGACATGGTGGGAGTTTGTGAGGTTGAGCCCAGCGATGTGTACAATGGCCGAGAAGTTTCAGAGCGATTCGCGATTGCCGTTGGCCAAAAAATGTTGTGGCGGGCTTTTCAAACCGTGCCCTCCCATGAATCAGCGGTGGAATGTCTCAGAATCTATTTTACACTGGGCGAAATCATCATTGCCTTGGCACAGTTTATCCGCGATTTGGGCTACCCATGTAAAATCGAACACCCCATCGGTGATAGCGATTTGTTGCACATACCCATCGGACTCAAAGCAGGATTTGGCGAATTGGGTAGACACGGATCAATCATTCATCCCCAATGGGGCCCGTTGTTTCGAATGGGAAGTATTGTGACAGACATGGTCATGGAGATCGACCATCCCATCGATGCGGGGATTGCCAAATTTTGCGACAATTGTAGAGCCTGTAGGATTTATTGTCCGGCCAAGGCGATACCCGATGAGCGAGACCCCACTGCGGGCAAAGATCATTTGGGAAACGACCGATACATCGTAGATACGGCCAAGTGCTTTCCCTATTTCGCTAAATACAATTATTGTAGCATGTGCCTTCCAGTTTGCGTATACAACCACAAAGAATGGGCGAGGGATTTCGAAGGACACGAAACCAAACTGTGGCCCAACTTAATCATGGAAGAACCGCCACCGGCAGTGAATCCGCGGCCCGACAAAAACCCAAATCCCTTGGAATCTTAGGCCTTTTCCGACATCAGCGTGCGGAATTGCGCCAAGCGGTTGTTTACATCCTCGTTTGTTATGGAGGCCAATTTGGTGGTTCCGAATTGTTCCACACAATAGCTTGCCAAAGCACTTCCGTATACGATACCTGTTTTCATGGCTTCAAAATCGGTTCTGTCAATGCTGGCCAAATATCCGATGAATCCACCGGCAAAGGTGTCGCCCGCACCGGTCGGGTCAAAAACCTCCTCTAAGGGGAGTGCAGGACAAAAGAATGTTTGTCCTTCCGCTCCAAACAACAAAGCACCGTGCTCTCCTTTTTTAATAATCAATGTTTGAGGGCCCATTGCGCGAATGACGCGGGCGGCTTTTACCAAGCTGTATTCTCCTGAAAGTTGACGGGCTTCCTCATCGTTGATGGTCAACACATCGACCCTTTTTAAAACAGCCTTCAAATCATCCAAGGCGATATCCATCCAAAAATTCATGGTATCCATGACCACAAGTTTGGGCTTTTTGGTAAGACGATCGAGCGTGGTTAACTGCACCTGGGGGCTCAGGTTTCCCAACATCACATACGCAGGTTCTTGCCAGGCAGCAGGAATTATTGGATCAAAATCGCCCAATACGTTTAGCTCCGTCACGAGGGTATCCCGAGAATTCATGTCCATGTGGTATTTCCCATGCCAAAAAAACGACTTTTCACCTTGTTTTACTTGGAGACCCGTGGTATCGGTACCACGTTGTTTGAGTGTTTCCACAAAATCGAAATCAAAATCCTCTCCCACCACTGCAACCAGGCCCACTTGCTTATGCAACAAGGTGGTGGCCAAGGAGATATAGGAGGCGGCACCGCCAACAATTTTTCCAGTACTGCCGAAGGGGGTGTCGATGGCGTCAAACGCAACGGATCCGATAACGAGAAGGCTCATAAAAATATTTTAAAAAATTTCTGCAAAGGTATTGAAACGAATCCGCTTTCGTACTATTTTTGCATTCCGGTTGAGACAAGGCCACGCTTACAAAAGCCAACCTTGTTCCGATACAGACTCCTTGATAGCTCAGCCGGTTAGAGCGAGCGGCTGTTAACCGCTAGGTCGTTGGTTCGAGTCCAACTCAGGGAGCAAACAAAAAGCCATCCAAATTGGATGGCTTTTTACATTCTACGATAGACGCATCAAGTCGGTTCAGAACCCTTTTTCAAAACTCAAATACTTCACTTCTTCCATAAAAGGGAAGAATGGAAGTGCTTCCACCTTTTTGATCACTTCCTCCATTTGCACATTTTGAAAGATGATCATGGCGCCGTCTCTTTCCGATTTGATGAAAAAACTATCCATGAGTCCTTGCTCTTTCCAACTCATGATATGGGCCATTTCCCTCTGTCTTAATTCTTCAAAGTTGCCTTTGCTGTGATCAAAGTGCATCGTGATCATTACTGCGATTCTGTTCATTTTTGATTCGTTTAATTTTGAAGCACAAACCTATTACCTTTGGCTACAAAAAATGTATAGGCCAAATTTGAATGCATAGGACATTTTTTTAGACCAATACAAAAACAAGGCATGAAGAAGACCAAAGATTTCACCCCCGGCAACTGCCCCGTGGTTTATTGCATGAATATCATTGGCGGAAAATGGAAACCCAGCATCATTCACATGATTCGTACCGACAGAAATCGATACAGTCTGTTACAAAAAAACATCCAAGAAATCAGCAAACAAACGCTTACCAACCAATTGCGTGAACTGGAGATGGATGGCATCATAGAAAGAACCATCTTCCCCGAAATCCCCCCCAGGGTAGAATATCACATCACAGAATTCGGCAAAAGTCTCTTTCCCATCATCGACAGCATGTACCAATGGGGCAAACTGAACATGAAATCAGAACAAACAGGCTACTGTCAACCCAACGATAAAAATCCCGTCTAGCCCCGCCCAATTCCATGAAATACTCAGACAGTTTCGATCACACCCATTTGGGATGGATTGGCAAAAGCAAACATCGAAACCAAGAATAACGCCAAAGACAAACCAGATTGAAACTATCGCTCTGAAATGAAGCGATTAAACACGGCTTTGGCGTCGGTATTTTCAAACAACGACTGGTGGCCATATCCCGCCACCTCGTGAACTTGAACGTTCTGACAATCGACACAATCCGTCACTTTTTGCTTAAATAACGGCCACGAGGTCAGTTGAATTGGACTATCGTCGAGACCCTGTACAAACAAAATATCTGATTTGTAACCACCGGTAAATTTGAGCAATGACCTGGCTTGATAGGCCTCTGGGTTGACGGATGTTGTACCATATTTGCTCTTCAACAAACTGCACACAACACCGTTCTCAATCTTGCCATCCTCTTCCAATTTGCAACGAAACACCAGATTCAAGGGCCCCGGCGCATTCGCGATAACCCCATTGGTCTGTTGCAATGTATTCAATCGCGTAACCACGTATCCGCCTTGCGAATGTCCAGCCAAAAAAATCTTCTTGATTTCAATACCTAGCTCGGTGGACGCTTTGCTTTTCAACCATATCAAAGCTCTCTCAGCGTGTTTTACATTGTCTCCCATGAGCAAATTCTCTTCGGGATAGGCCACACTCACAATCATCATGTCTTTCCGATCCAGAATTTGTTTGAACCCATCCAAGGTATTCTGGGCCGCTCCCAAAATGAGACTGTCATATGTAACAGTGCCATGGAACACCATCAATACATCGAAGGACGTGCCCTTTGGCTTATCGATGATCACATCTACCGGAAAACTGTCATCCACGAGGGTTTTCGTCATGACGTAGGCACTGTCGCTGTGCGCATGTTGGTTTGTATCCGTTTTCTTTTTGCAAGACGAAAACAAAATCAGCAAAAAAACTATTCCGGGTATCGCTCTTTTCATATCCAAAGTTGTGAATATGACGCAATCTAGTGAAATCCGTTTAATAGGCAACCAGCAGTAAACCCGTACATCGACCAAACCATAGGTCATAACATGGAATACCCATTATCCCAAATCCCGAACAAACCAATAATCGGTCTGCGGCGTTGAGCCCAACGGAAAATCATTTTTGACACCGCTGTTGACGAATCCGTGTTTTTCGTAAAATCCACGTGCACGGAAATTGTATTCCCACACCGACAAATACATTTTCTCATACCCCAACTGCTTTGCAAATCCAATCGCAAAATCCATCAATTCATTGGCTGCACCCGTCCCATGAAATTCTTTCAGCACATACAAGCGCACCAATTCAATGGACCGAAACGGTTTCAGTTGCTCCAGTGGACAACCATAAATTGTATTGATCCGCATGTAACCGGTTGTAACACCCTCACGCTCGTGAAAGAAGAAATTATCATCAGGATCATTCAATTCCAGCGCACATTGTTCTGCGTTAAAATACCGCTCCAATACCCCTTTCATATCCTCCAAGGTACAAGTGTTTCCAAATGTATCATCGAAGGTCTTCCGTCCGATGGTTTGTAGTAACCCAACGTCCTGTATATCTCCTTTGCGAATCATGCTTTTCTTTGCGCTACGCCACCGCCGCTTCTAACTGAGCGATGTCGAATTTGGTCATCTGCATAAACGCATAAGCCGCCTTCGGCGCTGTAACAGGATTGGTCATCAACTTTCCCAACACCGATGGCACCACCTGCCACGAAACTCCATATTTATCCTGAATCCAACCGCACTGACCTGGCACGCCCTCCTGCGCAAAATAATCCCAATAATGATCAATCTCCGCCTGGGTATCCACCGTCAACACAAAGGAAATTTTTTCATTGAATGATACATGGGCCATCCCGTTGTTCAACCCCATGAACCGCATACCCGCCATCTCGTATACCACCGCCAACGGATTCTCAGAAATCAACGTAAAATCGGGAAAAACGCCACTGTAGTATGTGGCCATTTCCTTGGCGCTGTCATGACTCCACAAGCAATTTGAAAACTTCACCGACATATCAATTGGCCTCTACGTAACCCTTGAAACGATCCAAAATCATCTGCCATCCCGCCTGCTGCATCTCCTCCGGGTTTTGATTTTCAGGCTCAAATGCCTCCACCACCCGCGTGCCAGACTCGTGGGCCTCGAACGTAGTGATCCATTTGCGACCATCACCCAACAGAACGGCAATGCACGTATACATCTCAACCGACTCATATACCCCACCAAAATCAAATGAAAACGACCCATCACGCGCTGCCATGGTAGAAACAAAACTACCGCCCGTGCGCAAATCCACCTCGGATTTCGGACAATGCCAATCATCACCGGCAAAATTCCATTGTTGAATGTGTTGTGGCTCAGACCACATCGCCCAAACCTTCTCAACGGGCGCCGCGATGATTGTTTCAATCATAATCATATCACAAACTTACTGATTTGAAATTTCTCTAGCCGATTTTTAATGAAAAACTCCCACATATTCAGGATTTTACTTTGTGTGTTTGTTAACCCTTGAAAAAGCAATTGTTACAATCTTCGCCAATTTCCTTAAAAACAAAAACTTAGGATTCAATTTAGGTAAAAAAAACATAATACCCCGCTTGTTATTTAGCCCCAAAACCAAAAACTATTTCACTATGAACTATTCAACCATCATCAAACAAGGAATTTTGGGATTGTTGGCAAGTTTCATTTTGTCGGCTGAAGCACAAATCACCGTACAAAAGGACTACTCCAACAATTACTCCAAGCCCATTGGGCAATTCCAGAGTATCAATTTTCGTGAAGGGGGATTCTCGGGACTATTCCCCATTCCTAACACCAACGGAAAAGAGTTTTGGACACTGTCAGACCGCGGCGTAAATATCGACGGAGCTAGTGCCAACACTTCAGCTTGTCGACCCACCTACGACAAGATTTTTTCTTTCCCAAGTTACTCGCCCAAAATCCATCGCATCCGCATTCAAGGCGATTCAGTGCAGATTTTACAGAGCATAACCATCAAACGCCCCGATGGCACTGGCGCAACTGGCATTTTAAACCCAACGGGCTTTGGCAGTACCGCTGCAGAATTGGCAAGTACCGACACTGTTTTGAATTGCGCGAATTTTAGCAAAAAAACGGCGGCCAAGGATGTATGGGCCCTCGATTGCGAAGGATTAGTTGTTGACAAAGACGGCAATTTTTGGGTGTGTGAGGAAAACGGACCCACCATTTGGAAATTAAATCCCAATGGAATCGTTATCAACCGCTACTCCCCCTACGCCAACTTGATAGGCGCACAGCCTGAAGATTTACAAATCGACACCTGTTTTAAATACAGAAAAAATAACCGCGGCTTTGAAAACATCACTATCGCACCGAATGGGAAAATTTATGCACTCATTCAAAGTCCGTTGTTGTATCCCAATTCCACTGTTGGACAAGCAACGCGAGTTCACAGATTATTAGAGATCGACCCAATAACCAACCTACAAAAGATGTATGCATACTTGAATGACGGCATCATTGGTGCGGCTGGCTCAAACCAAATTCGATTACAGGATTGGAAACTGGGGGATATGGCGGCCATCAACGACACAACTTTCTTGGTATTGGAAGCAGCCGCAAGAGGCACTTCAGACATCAAACGACTTTATAAAATTTCGTTGAATGGCGCAACGGTGGTTAAGAGCGGATTTTCTTACTCAGCCAAAACATTGGAGAATTTAGCGGATTCTTTGGGTCTTGCCACAGCCGGTGTTATACCTGTCAAAAAAACATTGGTAATGGATTTATTGGCCAATGGGTGGCCCGCCGCATACGACAAAGCAGAAGGACTTGCAATCATCAATGATAGCACCATTGCGATTTGTAACGACAATGATTTTATGCAGACTTGTCCGTTGGCGAATGGCATTGCGCTACCCACAACGACTACATCACACGTGGTTATTTTCAATTTTAAAGGAAAAAATAAACTGGTCAATTTTATCCCAGGAAAACAATTGCTTATTGCAGGATTGACCGGACCTTCTACCTCAACCTCTCCCTATTTAACCCCAATGGCTGATGGAGTTAATTTTACTAGTATTTTGTCTGCCGGAGAAGCAATCAATGGTTACAAAATGGCGGGAGTTCCCGATG
>JALQWO010000319.1 GCA_023258655.1 Bacteroidia bacterium | reverse complement strand
ACGAGCGCAACCCCTATCGTCTGTTGCCAGCATTAAGTTGGGCACTCTGACGAGACTGCCTGGGTTAACCAGGAGGAAGGTGGGGATGACGTCAAGTCCTCATGGCCCTTATGTCTAGGGCTACACACGTAATACAATGGCGCGTACAGAGGGAAGCGAACTCGCAAGGGGGAGCAAATCTCAAAAAGCGCGCCTCAGTTCGGATTGGAGTCTGCAACTCGACTCTTTGAAGTTGGAATCGCTAGTAATCGCAGATCAGCACGCTGCGGTGAATACGTTCCCGGGCCTTGTACACACCGCCCGTCACACCATGGGAGTTGTTTTCATTTTAAGACGTGACTCTAACCGCAAGGAGGAGAGCGTCTACAGTGGGAGCGATGACTGGGGTGAAGTCGTAACAAGGTAGCCGTAGGGGAACCTGCGGCTGGATCACCTCCTTTTTAAAGGAAAACCTTATAGGGTCAATCAATCGAACGCGGTTCCATTCATCATCATCTCATCAAAATAATATTCTTTGACAATCACATAACAGGATAAGCAAGCAGACGAGAACCATGTAGTAATTTTTTTAAAAGAATCCATGCTAATAAAAACTAAGATAAAGCTATTAAGGGCATGCGGTGGATACCTTGGCAGTAAGAGGCGATGAAAGACGCGGTTAATCTGCGATAAGCTTCGGTGAGGTGATAATCAACCTTCGACCCGGAGATTTCTGAATGGGGCAACCCCTCTTCGCGAAAGCGATGTAGA
>JALQWO010000318.1:282-773 GCA_023258655.1 Bacteroidia bacterium | reverse complement strand
CGAACCAGGAACACTTTGATTAACAGTCAAATACTCTGCCAATTGAGCTATAGGGGAATACTAACGGGGGTGTTGCCACCCCACTATTTTACTTAGAACTAGAACTTACAAAGTTATTAATATTCTCTGCAAGTTGTTTAATATACTCAAAGGTAGGAAACTTTGGATATTCCCTTTTTTCTGAATTATTTTCATTCCACATTGCAACAGCAGCGTATTCAGATTGATACTGACGGTCTGCTAGTGCTTCTGCTTCTTGAAAAATGTTGAATCTAAGTTCGTAAGGTGTCATAATTTACTCCTTGTGTGTTTGTGTGTGTTATGGAGCATAAAACTCCAACGACTCAGGCTGGACTCGAACCAGCGACCGACTGCTTAGAAGGCAGTTGCTCTATCCAACTGAGCTACTGAGTCATTTGAACCTTCATATTATATCAGTCCTTGGGGCAGTCGTCAACCCAAGGGGCACAGATTCTCATTTCTCCACCAAG
>JALQWO010000318.1:0-272 GCA_023258655.1 Bacteroidia bacterium | reverse complement strand
CCGTCTGGTGCTTTCTCAACATATCTAGGTTTCTTTATCGACTCCCGAATAATGCGATCATATTCAGGTGTAACCTCATCAATCGCACGATCAACATCACGCTTGATTCTACGGTCTAACTTCGCAGGATTTTTAATAACAAACTCATTAAGAATAGTTTGTGGGAAATATTTTCTTTGAATCTCATCCAGTAAGTCCCAAAGTCCATCTTCGGATACTCCAGTACATTGTGAGAGTGCTGCTATAAGAGAAGATAATACAATTCCGATTAT
>JALQWO010000317.1 GCA_023258655.1 Bacteroidia bacterium | reverse complement strand
ATAATTGTTTCTGAACCATCTAAAATATCGTGGTTAACATTAAATACAACTGTTTTCATTTCGCCAGTTGCTGGTGCAGAAATAACTACACGCTTAGCTCCTGCCGTAATGTGGGCAGCCGCTTTTTCTTTATCGGTAAAGAATCCGGTAGACTCAATTACAACGTCTACACTGTGCGCTCCCCAAGGAATTTGCGATGGATCACGTTGTGCATATATTTTTACAGATTCGCCATTTACAATGATAGCGTCTTCGGTAGCAGTTACTTTTGCGTCAAAACGGCCTTGTGCACTATCATACTTTAATAAGTGTGCTAATACCTGTGGGCTGGTAAGGTCATTGATGGCAACGATTTCGATACCATCCATGTTATATATCTGACGGAAAACTAGGCGGCCGATACGACCAAATCCATTGATTGCTACTTTAACTGTACTCATTTGATTGCTTGTTTAATTGTGTAATATCTTAAAGAAGATGCAAATTTACACAGAATAGCAGAAATAGCCCTTTTTTTTAAAATATAAATGAGAAAAATTTGGGCGAGAAACCTTCACCCCTTATTTTTGCGTCCCGAATGACACATTTGGTCCCGGAGCGTTCGTCTAACGGTTAGGACCTCAGGTTTTCATCCTGGTAATACGGGTTCGATTCCCGTACGCTCTACGAAACGAGAATCAAGGCTACTTTTAACGAGGTAGCCTTTCTCATTTTCCTCCGAAACCCTTGCTACACTTGAGATTAGAGAGACCACGCTATTTACCCTTGGAGTTCGAAC
>JALQWO010000316.1 GCA_023258655.1 Bacteroidia bacterium | reverse complement strand
TTAACATGTATAGGAAGTGCATTGCTTTGCTGTTTAATATAAGTAACCTGTGATTTATTATCTGTTATAGGTTGTGTATTGGGTAAAGCAAACACATTAGTGAATCCACCTTTTAGAGCAGCTGCAGCTCCAGAGATTAAGGTTTCTCTATGCTCCATTCCTGGATCACAAAAATGTACAAAAGGATCCACCCATCCTGGTGAAACAATCGATCCAGGTTTTTCAAATACAAATTCAGCTTTTCCGTCAAAATGGTCTGTAATAGAAACAATTTTATGATCCTTTATGAGAATATCTTTAACCTTATTGTGAAATGGAGATGCCGAATCGGCTATCTTGACTTGTCTAAGCAGAATGGACATTAGGTCAATAAATTTGATGTAAATATAGCTTGTTTTTTTCTATTAGAAGGTATATTTGCACCCCAAATCCCGTGATTTTTAGTGATTTGAGTAGGTTTCGGGTGGTAGCGCAGCCCGGTAGCGCACTTGTATGGGGTGCAAGGGGTCGCAGGTTCAAATCCTGTTCACCCGACCAAAAAAGGGAAACAGTCCCTCCGGATAGGTGGGACTGTTTTGTTTAAGAGCGAACAGTAAGAGCTTGCTCTTGTCTGTGTGCGATTAAACAAAACAAAGACCTGAGCGAAGCGAAGGGCTTGTTTCCTATGCTTTTGCAACGAGGGTGAGAAAGGAAGCCGGAGTGAAACGACGGCCATCCTTTGCACAAAGTGACGGCAATCCTTTACCTTCGCAATCATGAATTTTACAGATCTAAACCTAAATACTCCCTTAATTAGAGCCATTGAA
>JALQWO010000315.1 GCA_023258655.1 Bacteroidia bacterium | reverse complement strand
TGGATGGAATTGTGAGCAAAAGGCCCATCAGAAATGTAGAAAAATGCTTTGATTGATTGAATAATTGTTCCATCATCCCATGAGAAATTAATTGCAAGTTAAGACGAAAAAAGATTGATTTGGGTTGTACAAACAACGGTTAAATCAACGCTAATCGGTTCATATTCAAAAGATAGCTGTATTTTATTTCCTCTCCAAAGACGCTTCAAAGCGTATCGGGGTATGCCAACACATCGTCTGTAAGCTCAATAATACATCGAGGCCTTAGGGCGATAACCTGGATTTCACCCAGGCGCCATCCACTTTTTCATAGCAAGCCCGGTCGTGTACACGACCGGGTCTTCCTTGCCAAAATTCGACGCGGTCAACCACTATTTCATAGCCACCCCAATGCTTGGGTCGTTCTATTTTGATGCTTTCATCTGCCAACAAAGCAGCCATTTGCGCATCCAACCCATCCCTACCCGGAATTACCTGACTCTGATTAGATACAACCGCACCCGCTTGTGAAATACGGGGACGACTATAAAAATACGCATCGCTATCAGCGTCGCTAATCTTTTTTACCTCTCCTTCAACCCTCACCTGTCTCTCCAACTCGGCCCAGAAAAACACAGCCGATACAAATGGGTTTGTTTCAATATCCTGACCTTTTCTGCTCGCATAATTGGTGAAAAACACGATCCCATCAGCGGTGATTTCCTTCAACAACACCACCCTTGAAGAAGGTCGGTTGGATGCATTGACCGTTCCCAATACCATCGCATTCGCTTCCAACACTTCGGCATCCAAGGCTTGCTGAAACCA
>JALQWO010000314.1 GCA_023258655.1 Bacteroidia bacterium | reverse complement strand
TGTGGTATACATGATAAGATCGATCCTTCTGCCGCTACCAGATCTCTTGAACTTACTGGTTTCGTCATGAGGCTGATTTCGCTGACCGATTGTTGTGATATTCGCAATGAAGTTACCCCTGGTTGGTCTGATACCCCTCGCCTGTAATGCACCCGCAAATTTGGTCAGAACACCTTGCATAATTTTCGATTTGAGGTAGAACACTGCTGGTTTTCCGGATGGTTTGCCCAAAAATGTCACTACATATTTGGTATTGGTGACACGGTGTGAAAACATCGGTGATAGGAATGCAGGGATGCTTTCGTGGCTTTGGTTGTAATGCTTGGTGAGGTCATTGAGATCAATATCTTCTTCGACTGTGATATCAACATTGGCACATGCACTCGCGATATCTAGTTCAGGGACTCCATCATTGGGGTTGTTGTTGTTGTTGTTGTTGTTGTTGTTGTTGTTGTTGTTGTTACCGACGCGATGTTACTGGGGTCCTGGTTGTTCACGATATCTGTGTATCCCACTAGAGTATCATCCTCTTCTTCATCATTCCTATGATCATTAATGATGAGATCCGACACGTTTGACCTCGAATTGTTCCTCCTTGAAGCGGTTTCTGTATATAAAGTTGCCGTGTATTATTACTCGGTCATCAGATACAGCCAATTTTGTTGTGGGGGATACCGTGTCTGAAACCACCAAACAAGAGTGATGTACTTACCATTTGACGGGATCATATCTTTCTTCTTTGTTTTCTTGTCCTTTTTCTTCTTCTTCTTCTGACCATTATTGTTGTCTGGTTCCGCCAATGCA
>JALQWO010000313.1:541-819 GCA_023258655.1 Bacteroidia bacterium | reverse complement strand
CTCATATTAGTCAATAAATCTATTAAAGAACACGACAACAAAGAACATAGATACCATAAGAGATACAGCAGCATACAGGAAATTAACATTCCCGGTAAACATAAGGAGCACCATAACACAAATCTGTGTAATACCAAGTGCAGTCAGTACTAGTGAAGACACTAGTTTAAAATTAAATTTTTTCATATGTGGTTTATTAATTAGTTACAAGGTTAATATCTGTCATAAAAAAAGGGGACCCAATAATCCCCTTTTTAGTAATACAGATATGAAAAAGA
>JALQWO010000313.1:0-531 GCA_023258655.1 Bacteroidia bacterium | reverse complement strand
TCTTAACTAAAAAAGTCCTGGAAGCAGATCTTACGGTATGCAACCAGGAACATTTTACAAAACACACAATCCCCTCATAGGATTGGTTTGTACTACCAGTGGGAATCGAACCCACACTGTCATTACTGACAACAGGATTTTAAGTCCTGCGCGTCTACCTATTCCGCCATAGTAGTATAGTACAAATATACAACTCACCCGGTAATAGGGCAAGTTGTATATTTATCCTTCATAAGTTTGATTCTCTAATGCATTAAGATCACTTTCATTCTTAGCGTCTTCATGGCATTGTTGGCATATATGAAATTCATCACACTGACAAGTTAATTCCGGACTAATGCTATACATAGCAAACATATCCGATGCTTCTTCAAAAGTCATAGTTATTTAGTCTTATTAGGCCAACTCAAAAAAGCCAGAAACCAGTAACCCAATGCTAAGAAAGCACTAAAATACTGAACACCGGTACCTGTCTGACATACTGTTAAGGCTACCCAAGCAGCCAACAAGCCCAATACTATCAGTACTATG
>JALQWO010000312.1 GCA_023258655.1 Bacteroidia bacterium | reverse complement strand
GGTACGGTAGATACCGATGGCGATGGTAAACCAGATTGGCGCGATACAGACTCAGATAACGATGGTATCAACGATAGCACAGAGGGCACCAACGATTTTGATGGCGATGGTATCGGAAACTGGCGTGATTTGGATTCGGATGGTGATGGCATTTTGGATAGCACAGAGGGCACCGGCGATAAAGATGGTGACTTAGCAGGAAACTGGTTGGACTTGGATTCAGATGGCGATGGCATTAGTGATAAAGTGGAGGGTACCACAGATACCGATGGCGATGGAATTGCTGATTACTTAGATACAGATTCTGATAATGATGGAATTGCTGACAGCATCGAAGGAACCACGGATACTGATGGCGACGGAATCGGTGATTGGCGCGATCTAGATTCCGACAATGATGGCATCGATGACAAAACCGAAGGTACTACTGATTCAGATGGCGACGGAATTGGAAACTGGAGAGATACAGATTCTGATAATGATGGCATTGATGACAAAACGGAAGGTAATGGAGATACCGATGGTGATGGTATTGCTGACTATTTGGATACAGATTCTGACAATGACGGCATTGACGATAAAACCGAAGGCTCTATTGATACAGATGGTGACGGAAAAGGCAACTGGCGCGATACAGACTCAGATGACGACGAATTGTTGGATGGAGATGTACAAGAAGGAACAGGGGATAACGACAATGATGGAATTCCAAATTACATCGACCCAGATTTCTTTATTCCTGAGGGGATTTCACCCAATGGGGATAATGTGAATGATGTTCTGTACATCCGTGGATTGAAAGCAAAAGTGTTCTCTCAAGC
>JALQWO010000311.1 GCA_023258655.1 Bacteroidia bacterium | reverse complement strand
ACTTCTTTAATTTCTGACTTGTTGAAATAACGGCAGTTACTTCTTGTTGATCCCTCAACACCACTAATGCAACGCCTGCCGGCTTGGCACATTAATGGTTTAGCCTGATCCGCGTTCGCTCGCCACTACTAACGGAATCACGTTTGTTTTCTCTTCCTGTGGGTACTGAGATGTTTCACTTCCCCACGTTCCCTTTATCTCCCATATGTGTTCTGGAAGAAATAACGCGACATTACTCGCGCTGGGTTTCCCCATTCGGAAATCCTCGGATCACAGCTCTGTTGGCAGCTCCCCGAGGCTTATCGCAGCCTCATACGTCCTTCATCGGTTTCTGGTGCCAAGGCATTCGCCATCTGCACTTAATAATTTGACCACAAAGATGCTCGCGTCCACTGTGTAGTTCTCAAGGTACGGGCGGTACTCGATCAGAGGCCTTACAACCTCATCTCAAGTCCAACTGAAAGAACGGTTTCCCGTGCCCTCAGGACCCAACAGCGTGCCTCGTTGAGCGCGATTACTCGCGCTACGAAATTTAGTCAATGCTCCACTTGATATTTGAGCTTTCGCTCCTTAGAAAGGAGGTGATCCAGCCGCACCTTCCGGTACGGCTACCTTGTTACGACTTCGTCCCAATCACCGATCCCACCTTAGGTAGCTCCCCCCTTGCGGTTGGGCCACTAACTTTGGGTGTTACCGACTTTCGTGACGTGACGGGCGGTGTGTACAAGCCCCGGGAACGTATTCACCGTAGCGTTGCTGATCTACGATTACTAGCAACTCCGACTTCATGAGGTCGAGTTGCAGACCTCAATCCGAACTGAGACCGGCTTT
>JALQWO010000310.1 GCA_023258655.1 Bacteroidia bacterium | reverse complement strand
CGCGGCCCAGCAGCAGGGCGTTCACCACCACGGTGAGAGAACTCAGAGCCATCAACAGCGCCGCCAGCGGAGGGGAGAGCAGCACACCGAAGCCGGGCAGCAGAGCCCCCGCGGCGATCGGCAACACCAGCAGGTTGTAGCCGAACGCCCAGACCAGGTTCTGGCGCACGGTGGCCATGGTGCGCCGGGCCAGCTTCAGCGCCAGCGGAATCGCGTCGAGCCGATCGCCCAGCACCACCAGATCAGCGGTGTCCATGGCGATCTGGGTGCCGGTCCCCACGGCGATGCCCACATCCGCCGCCGCCAGGGCCGGGGCGTCGTTGATGCCATCGCCCACCATCGCCACCGACCCGCGCTGGCGGACCGCCTCGATCCGCTCCAGTTTCTGCTGGGGCAACAGCTCCCAGGCCAGCTGATCGCCGTGCAATCCCAGCTCCGCCGCCAGGCGCTGCACCGGTCCCTGGCGATCGCCGCTGAGCAGCCCCAGCCGCAGCCCCTGAGCCGCCAGGGCCGCCAGGGTGTCGCGCGCTTCGGCACGGGGCTGATCCTGCACCGCCAGCACCCCCACCAGCCGGTCGCACCGGGCCAAGGCCAGGGGCGTGGCCCCGCGCTGCTCCCGCTCCTCCAGCCAGGTCCGTTCAGCTGGGGCCAACGGCACGCCGAGCCCCGCCAGCCAGCCGGGCCGCCCCAGGCGCCAGAGCTCACCCTCCACCCGGGCGCTGACCCCATCGCCGGGGTGGGTGGCCGCATCCTCCAGGGGCAGCAGCGGCAACGCCAGCTCCTGGGCCCGCTGCAACAGGGCATGGGCCAGGGGATGGCGGGTCTGGCTCTCGAGGCTGGCGGCCA
>JALQWO010000030.1 GCA_023258655.1 Bacteroidia bacterium | reverse complement strand
GGTTTCCTTTTGGGGTATTTCCTGAACTAAACCATACAGTTCACTTGTGGAAGCTTGATAAATGCGCGTTTTCTTGGTCAGTCCGAGAATTCGAATCGCTTCCAACAATCGCAACGTACCCACAGCATCACAGTTGGCAGTGTATTCAGGTGTTTCAAAACTTACATGAACATGGCTCATCGCGCCAAGGTTGTAAATTTCATCCGGTTGCACTTCTTGTATGATACGAATCAAGTTTGTTGAATCCGTCAAATCGCCGTAATGCATTTTAAAATGCGCCCCTTCAATGTGCGGATCCTCGTAAATGTGATCAACACGGTCCGTATTAAAAAGAGAACTGCGACGCTTGATACCATGTACCATATAACCCTTTTTCAAAAGAAATTCGGCCAAATAGGCACCGTCTTGTCCGGTTATACCGGTGATTAATGCAACCTTCATTATTTTGCACAAAATTACACAAAACATTTATGGTGTTATTGTTTACCCACCAAAATTCCCCTCGACTTCACTACATTGTTGGTGAGGTGTTTGAGCGGCGATTGGGTTTGAGCGTGAACATCACCCATGATTTGGATTCGTTTCTTTCCGAGAATAACGCCATAAAATTGGCCTATACCCCTGTCCCTATTGAGGATGAGAAGAATCCTTCTATTGTTTGGATCTATAATTCTGGGTTCCTCTTTGAGGATTTTGTTCGAGAGCCTTCTTGGAAACCCGTTGGAAAAACGCTCAACATTCATGTGACAGACAGATCAATACCGCCCCAGATCACGTCTGTATTGAGCCTATTTCCCCTGGTTGATCTTTCCATTTTATCTTCGACAAGGGAAATCGAAAGTCAAGAAATAACATCGCGACAACTTCCGTTCGACCTCTTTTCCAGTGTGTTTTGGTGCCTGACTCGCTACGAGGAGGTCCAATGGGGCATAGCCGAAAATACGGATTCAAAGATACAAACCGACCCACATGGAAGATTCCCGGCAAAGGCGAGTTTGTTGTCAACCTTGGGGTGTTTAGATACTCCTATTGTGGATCAATGGGTATGTATTCTGGGAAAGGCTATTGGTTCAACAGTCAAAAATTCGTTTCAAATTGTTCCCACCGCCGATATTGACATGGCTCTTCGTTATGGAGGAAGGTCATTGGTTACCCAATTGGGATCTGCCGTCCGTGATTTATTCAACTCACCATCGCTGTTTTTTGAACGATTGCGCGTTTTCATGGGGGAAAAAGATCCTTATGCCATGGATCAAGATGTTGTTCAATTTTTACGTGCTGCAGATATACCCGATGCTTTGACACCAAAACTGTTTGTGCTTGCAGCGGAAAATCGCGACGTTAGAAACAAACAAATTTCCCATTCTTCACTTCGATCAGAATTACATCGTTTAAAATCTCACAAAGATTATGATGACAGATGGCTTGGTATCCACCCATCATGGCAGGAAAAACGAAACGCATTGAAGACCTTGACCTCTTGGAAAAATGAAATGTATAATCTGGAATCCGTCCATGGCAAAAAACTCAAGGACAGTCGATTTCATTATATTCACCTGCACTTTCCCCAATCCTATCAGTTGATTTTACAACTAGGCATAGAAACCGATTGGAGTATGGGATACCCCGACGCTGTTGGGTTTAGGGCGGGCACTGCGATACCCTATCGTTGGTACGATGTCAATGCAGAAAAAGAAACATCTTTGGGGGTTGTTCCTTTCTGCATCATGGATGTTACATGTAAAAATTATTTAAAACTAACGCCTTCCGATTCAATTATTTTGGCCAATTCACTTAAACAAAAAATTCAATCTTTTGGGGGTGTTTTTTGCTTTATTTTTCATAACGAATCTGTGTCGGAAAGTCAACCTTGGATTGGATGGAGAGAAGTAATTTCATCCTGGTCAAATTTGAACCACACCGAATAGTTGATCAATACAAACCATGAAAATTCGGCATCTGCACCACAGCCAAATAAACCCTTCAGAATGGGATCGTTCCATACTGAACTCTCGTGTTCCTTTGGTTTATGGACTATATGATTATTTGGACGCTCTTTGCAATAAAAATTGGTCAGCTCTGGTTTTTGGTGAATACGAAGCTGTTTTTCCGTTGCCCCACAAAACCAAACTCGGCATTACCTACATTGTCCAACCCGTCTTTTGCCAGCAACTGGGCGCTTTTGGGTCCAACCGAAGGATAACTTCCCTTGACTTCCTTCGTGCGATTCCAAAAAAATTCATCCGCGTTCGACTTCAGTTGAATCCTTATTTCGACAACCAACAAAATGCAAGTTTAACCACCAAGACAAACTTTTTGCTCCCATTGTCGGAGCCACCCACATACAACAAAGACTGTCGCAAAAATCTCGCAACATTGTCCAAGCTGCCCATCGAATACCACCGAAACGCAATTACATTTAAAGAAGTTATCGAAGTGTATCGTGAGGCGTGGGGTGAAACCAATCCCAACATTGGGGATTCGGCATATGAAAACTTTGAAGATGCCTGCAAACGTGTGCAATCAAAACACCAATGCGCATTTACACTTGCTGCAACCAATACGGAAACCTCCTCACTTTTGGGTGTGTCTATTTTATTGGGGTTTCCATCACTTGCCAATGATCAAGAAAAGCACCTTCATTACGTATGTGCAGGTCCTACAATAGCCGGCAAACCCTTGGGTATCATGCATGGCATCATCGATGCAGCCATTCAGGGACATTTGGGCGCAACTGCCTATTTTGATTTTGAGGGCAGCAGTATACCTAGCGTTGCAACCTTTTATCAGAAATTTGGCCCCAAAAACACCCCTTACTATCTTTTTCAAAGAGGTATTTGATTTTCGGTTTTTTTACGCCCATTGCAAGGTTAATGTATCTTCGCAATATGAACCCTTGGATACAGGCTGCTCGCCTTCGCACTCTTCCCTTGGCGCTATCGGGAATCTTATTGGGTGCGGCGGTTTCTCATTTGTGTAGAGAAGGCAACCCATTACTTCCCCACCAAACAGCGGACCAAACAACCTCTCCTTGGCTCATTCTTCTGTTGTCTATAATCACAGCAACGTTATTACAAGTGTTGAGCAATTATGCCAATGATTTGGGCGATTTTTCCAAAGGAACCGATGTCGCCGCAAATCGCACTGACCGGGCATTGGCATCAGGAAGCATCAGCGCCAACACAATGAAAACAGCATTGTACTTTTTGGGATCTGCCACCTTGTTGTCGGGTGTGATTTTAATCTCAATTTCTGGTCTGTTTCAAAGCGATGCAGGTTGGTATTTGTTGGGGGTTGGAATTCTTGCTATAGCAGCCGCATTGGGATACACCTTGGGTAAAAATGCTTATGGTTATTGGGGTTTGGGCGATTTGTCTGTGGTTCTTTTTTTTGGCATTGTGCCTGTTATGGGCATGGGATTATTGAATGGTTTTTTTCACGATGTAAGCACACAGAAATATACGGATGTGTTTTTAATGGCTGGCGTTGGGATGGGGTTTTTGAGTGCTGGTGTTCTAAACGTAAACAACTACCGCGACCTTCAATCCGATGCCGACATTGGCAAAAAAACATTGGCCGTTCGCTTGGGAAGAACAAAAACGCTGCTTTATCACCGATTGCTTCTCCTATTTGGTGGAGCACTTATTCCCACATCATTGCTCACATTTGAAAAACGATATTTTGAGTGGCCGAATTTGTTGGGGTCTCAAACCCTCTTTTTGTTGGGGGTTTTTTCACCGATTTTTCTTCAATTATCCAGTCACTATCAAAGTGTCAAGTCCGCCAACCCAGGCGATCGCGAGATACTTAATAGACAGTTGAAAAAACTATCACTCACAATACTGGCAATGGTGTTGTTATATGCAGCGCTCACCTTTTTAATCATCGACTTTTTGGGTCCGGATAAAGACTAGCCATGCGGATCGAATTCCAAACCAAATCCATGGCATTTCTCAAGCCGGCAAAAACAAGTCGGGGTGAATACATAGAGAAATTGAGCTTGTTGGTTTCGCTGAGAGACGGCCAATCGGTTGGGCTTGGAGAAGCTGCACCACTCCCAGATTTAAGCATTGATGGAAAAACAGATTTGGCGTCGGTTTTATCACCCTGGCTGCAAACAGAAATAACCGAAGCACAAATTCTTTCGTGGCTTTCACTCTGGGAACCAGGCTCAGAAAATTCTTTGCCCAGCCTTCGTTTTGCTGTGCATTCTGCATGGAAAAATCTGGTACGACAAAAATCACTCATCAGTCCAACGTGTTTGGAATCTGTCCATTGGAACGACAATCCTTTCACCCGCGGACAACAGGGTATGGCCATCAATGGTTTGGTTTGGATGAATGGCATTGAAACGATGTATCAAGAAGCAATGGCAAAAATCCAAGCGGGTTTCCGATGTATCAAAATCAAAGTAGGTGCCCTCGATTTTGATGACGAGTGTAGACTCATTGAGCGTTTGCGTCAAGTGCAAAACGCCTTTCGTTTGGAGTTGCGCTTAGATGCCAATGGGGGGTTTTCTGCAGATACCGCGCTAGAACAACTCAAAGAATTGTCTCGGTTTGACATTCACTCCATTGAACAACCTGTTCCTGCTGGCTCTGAGGAGTTAGACAAGATTTGTCGATTCAGTTCCATAGATGTTGCGTTGGATGAATCACTCATTGGGATTCACCCCATGAAAGATGGGATTGTGGGCAAAAGCGGAAAGTCTCTGCTTCAATGGGCAAAGCCAAAGTACATCATTTTAAAACCTACTTTGTTGGGAGGAACCGATATGGCCGACCTTTGGATAAAGGAGGCAAGCAAGTTGAATGTGGGTTGGTGGAGTACAAGTGCTTTGGAAGGAAATGTGGGTTTGGCTATCATAGCTCAATGGGTTTCAGAATATAATCCATCACTCCCACAAGGACTTGGAACAGGCACATTGTTCAAAGAGAATTTTTTATCCTACACGCAGGTTTCTGGAGAGACCCTGTGGTTCAATTCTAACCCATCATGAGTTTAATATTGCCTAACGGGTTTGTGCACGAAGTGGAACAAATCTTGCCTAATTCTGTTGCTCGCGATTTGTTGGCGTCGCTACAAGAAAACCCCAAAGTGAGTATTCGAATTAATCGGAGTAAGGGCATCGATGAAACTCGATTTCGTGACGGTGTTTTGGGTATGTCTATCCCCCATTGTGGTGAAGGGTTTGTACTAGGTTCAAGACCTTCTTTCACAGCTGACCCGGCGTTTCACGCCGGTGCCTACTATGTCCAAGAGGCCAACAGCATGATTGTTGGAGAGCTGGTCAAACGACTTCTCCATCATTTCGAACCAGGCGCGGTGGTGCTAGACCTTTGTGCATCGCCTGGAGGAAAAAGCACCCACACAGCATCAAACCTCAGACCGGGAGATCTGCTTGTAGCCAACGAAGTAATATCAAACCGAACCAACACATTGGTTGAAAACCTCTGCAAATGGGGACAAGGAAACCAAGTTGTCACATCGGCGGACGCCAAAATCATGGGGACATTAAAAGGATTGTTTCAACTTGTCATCGCAGACATGCCTTGCAGTGGAGAAGGTATGTTCAGAAAAACACCCGACGCCGTAAACGAGTGGAGCGAAGAGAATGTGGCATTGTGTACCTCAAGACAACAGCGCATTGCCCACGATATCTGGCCCAGTCTATCTGAAGGTGGTATCATGATTTACAGTACTTGTACCTATAACCGTTCAGAAAACGAAGACAATGTCAATTACATTGTGGAAACGTTAGGGGCTGAAATCATGGAATTTGACTTTCCTGCTTCCTTGGGTGTTTTTGAGATAGAACCTGGGAAATACCGTTTGCTCCCGAACCAAACCATGGGTGAAGGATTCTTCTTCGCAATTCTCAGAAAGAAGGGCAAAGAGCGATTGACATTGCCAAAAACTGTCAAAATGAAACCTGCCAAAAACCTACCGTCTCTTGTTCAAAACGATTTCATGGGCTATGAACTCGCTGATGGTTTGATGGTGGTTAAAACGGGTTTTTGGCATGACTTATATCCCAATTTGCCTGCAATGTTACCCGGTGTAAAACAAACGGGAATCAATGCGGGGCAACACAACAAAAACCAGTGGAAAGTGCATCCAGAATATGATTTGTTGGCACAAAAAAACACCCCCTACGCTACTTTGGATTTGGACATTCACGAAGCACTGTCTTACTACAAACGGGCGTTTTTACAAAAGAAAACAGACACAAAAGGAGTGGTGGGTTTGAGATGGAATGGGCTTTCTTTGGGCACGGCGAACGCAGTGAATAATGGACTTAACAATCTGTGGCCAATGCATTGGCGCATTTTGCAAGCCCAAATGCAAGCAGAATCCTTGTTGAAAGACAATCTTTGATTATTCTATTGTTTGGGCGCTTTTGCTTTTGTACGCTTCAGGCGATCCACATAATTCATTTCCTTTTCTGTGAGAAACCGCCATTTGCCCCTACCCAACTTTACTTTATCAAACTCTCCAAGCAACACCCTGTCTAGCGCTGTAACTTCATAACCAAAGTGCTCAAACATTCTTCTCACAATTCGGTTACGACCGCTTTTGATTTCCACTCCCAAAACGGTTTCTTTTCCTTCTTCTACAAAACCACATTGCTCAAACGCCATCATGCCATCTTCCAATTCTACACCCTCCACCAACTGAAGCATGTGTTCTTTGGAAGGCTTTCTATCCAAAGTCGCGCGATAAACTTTTTTGATTTCAAAACTCGGATGCATGAGTTTTTGTGTCATTTCACCATCGTTTGTTAACAACAGTACCCCTGTGGTATTTCGATCCAATCGGCCAATGGGATAGATGCGCTCCTTGCCCGGCAAATCAATGAGATCCATGACTGTTTTTCTGCCCTCTGGATCATCTGTTGTGGTTATGTATCCTTTGGGTTTATTCATGATGATGTAAACAGGTTTTTCGGGTATCACTTTCCGATCCTCAACTTTTACGTGATCATGGGGTTTGACTTTGGTTCCCAATTCGTTCACGATTTCGCCATTCACTCGCACCAAACCCTGTAATATCAGTTCGTCTGCTTCCCTTCTTGAACAAATACCACTGTTGGCTATATAACGGTTTAATCTGATTTCGTTACTTTTTGCGTGTTCTGCGCCCTTTTCTAGGTTACTGGATACGCGATTGAATTCGCGTTTGCTTCCTTTAAAACCTTTTGGCGTGTCCGCTTTCTCGGCTTTGGGAATTCCATAAGTCTTGGGTGTTTCATGAGTCGTTGGAATAGAATTGTCTTCCGTTGAAAAACTACGCGGTTTAAATTTTGCTAAGCCTTTCGCCCCTGTGTTTGGCGATGTCTTCACTGGTCGCTCCTCAAACTCACGGCGTTGGGGACGCTCATTTTCAAAACTTCGTTTTTCCCCATTCCTCGAAAATGCGGGTTTATCAAATTCGCGCTTATTTCCGAAATCCTTTTTGTTTCCGAATTCACGGGGTTTATCGAATCGATTGCCCCTTTCTTCTTTGAAGGGTTTTCCAAATCCCTTTTTGCTATCCGAGTCAAACGGTTTTTTCAACCCACCGCGTGTATTTTCCCCATCCCAAGGTTTATCAAAAGACCTGGGTTTATCAAAGCTGCGTTGATTTCCAGAATCTGTTGGCTTTTTAAACCCACCCCTTGAATTGTCTCTTTCCCAAGGTTTATCGAAACGGGGTTTGTCTGAATAACCTGGCTTGTCGAATGGCCGTGGTTTATCAAATGATCTTGGTTTATCAAATGATTTTGATTTGTCAAAACCACCGCGATTGTCTCTTGTATTAACGGGCTTTTTATCGTCTCCCTCTTTTGAAAATCTCGCGCTTCTGTCGCCAGGGAATCTTGGCCTACCGGATTTGTCGCCACCCGTAAACCCGCCCTTTTCCGCAAAGCGTGGATTGGTCTTTTTAAATCCACCCCTTGGGTTGTCTTCTGTTGATTGAAATTTATCGAATCTCGGATTGTTTTCCCGTGGTTTTCTATCGTCGCCAAACTTTGGCCGATCGGTACGAGAAAATCCAGAACGACTTGTGTTGTCTTTTCTGCTATCACCCCCGTCTTGGAATCGATTTCCCCTATCGATCCTTTTTGGAAACGCGGGCTTATCACCTCGATCATCCCTCGTTTTTTTCTCAAAGGAACGGGGGCTAGAAGATCCAGGGTTGTTTTCTCCAAAAAACTTTGTCTTTTTGGGCTCTGTTTTATCAAAGTCTATTTTGCGATTGCGCTTTTCTCCGGGTTGTCTTACCTGGAATTTTTTGCCATTGCCTTGTTCTTTCTTGGGAGACTTTGCCATACAGTGTTGCCTTTTGAATTCGCAAAGGTAGTGTAATTTCGGGCGATGGGCGATTTACAAATACGTTCCTGGGTATTTGGTAATCATTAATTCTCCATTTTTTGCCTCTGCATATCCAAAGTCATAACAATATCGATAACAATTGCCTTTGTGTGGCTCTTCTGTGTGGGTAAAAAAATTAAACAAAAACCCTTTGTTTTCCAACCGTCGCAGAGGTACCGTTGTTTGTCCATTCGCTGTTTCGTACACCTCCTTGAGTATTTTCCTGTTCTTGACCAAGACCCGGTTGATTGATTTTAACGGATCTAATTGTTCTCGATTTCTTCTGTTGTTAAATGCACTCCGGCACGCATCGTTGCAAAACAACTTGTCTGCTCTTCCTTTCAACTTGTCTCCACATTCTTTGCATTGGGGGGGTGTGTTGTATTGATTTTCCATAAGCGTTTTTACTCTATACAATCATTTCAAGTTTCACCCCCAAAAAACACCGTTTGTTTTATCCGGTTATAATCGATTATAACTGATTGATTGCCGACTTTTCTCTTGTTGCCATAACAAATTTGTATTGTTGAACAACGACCAAAGGCCACGGTTGTTGAAAACACAGTGTTATTATTTGTTTTATAGTTATTGACGAAAGAAGAGTTATGAAAAATTTATTGAATTCCGTTAGGTTAATCGGAAATGTGGGTTATGATCCAGAAATCCGTGAGTTTGAAGGTGGAAAAAAGTTGGCAAAACTAACCCTGGCAACCAATGAACGCGTTACGTTGTTGTCGGGCGATGTGGTAAACAACACCCAATGGCACAAATTGGTTGCTTGGGGAGTTGTTGCCGACCGATTTGAGAAAATGGTGAAAAAAGGAAGCAAACTCATGGTTGAGGGTCGATTGCAACATCGCTCCTATTTGAGTGCGGACGGACAGAAAAAGGAAACATCAGAGGTTGTGGTAAAAAACATCCTTTTGATTGAAGCAAAGGGCAAATCCGTGCACATTACTGAGGATGATTTGCAGCCCGCAGGAGTGTAAATTAGCCTGCACTGTACAGTTAAACACCCTGTTGGTAATCGCCAACGGGGTGTTTTTTTTTGCCCACTTCCAAACGGTAAATTTGTATTGTGCATTTATATAACAAATTCACCCTCAACAATGGTCTTCGTGTTATTCACCTTCAAGACAAAACCCGAACAACAGTTGTTTTAAACACACTATACAATGTGGGAGCGCGAGACGAATCAGAGCACAAAACAGGGTTTGCACACCTTTTTGAACATTTGATGTTTTCGGGTAGTGAAAACGTTCCTGTTTTTGACAAAGAGGTGGAAGAAGCGGGGGGTCAAAACAACGCTTTTACAAACAATGAATTCACGAATTACTACTTGGTGATGCCATCTGAAAATGTGGAAACCGCCTTTTGGTTGGAAAGTGACCGTATGCGCGCACTTACCATAGACGAAAAATCGCTATCGGTGCAGCGCGGTGTGGTAGTAGAAGAGTTTAAACAGCGTTGTTTTAATGCCCCCTTCGGCATGTTGTGGCACCACATTCGGAATTTGATCTATCAAAACAGCCCATACCGGTGGCCGACGATTGGTTCCGATATTAAACACATTGAAGAGGCTGTTTTGGATGATGTTCGATCTTTTTATGACCGTTTTTACTCTCCACAAAACGCCATTATATCGGTGGTTGGAAATATTGGCCTCGAAGAAACCCAGGGTTTGGCAGAAAAATGGTTTGGAGGTATTGAAAAAACGAGTGCGCCCAATCGCAACATATACCCTGTTGACTCACCGATAAATGAACGGAGATTCTTTGAAGCTGAAGATTTAAGCCCCAACCCTGCCGTTTTCTTGGTTTGGAAAGGCCCTGTATTTAGTAACCCAGATTCTATTTGTTTGGAGTTGTTTGCTGAATTGCTTGGTGGTTCTGATGTCTCACCGCTACAATTAAAACTCGTTAAAGAACAACAAAAACTCAACGCGGCAGAATGTTTTTACATGCGAGGATTGGGTGAAGGACTCTTTGTTATGTATGGCATTTTGAATGACGGCATTACACACAAAGATGGAGAAACAGCCTTGCTAGGTGTGCTCCAAGAAGAGATTGTCAAAGGCGATGCCCTTAGTAGGGGTTATCAGGGAGTGAAAAATCGATATGCCACACAATTGTTGTTTGAGGCAACACAGCCTATGCAGTTAGCTCAACGACTGTGTTATTATGAAAACGCCGGTTCACTGGATGATATCAATCAAGAAAACGAAATGATTGAACAAATAACCTTGAACAATGTATTATCAATTGCACAGCAAACACTAAAAGCCAATAATGTGTCTGTGATATACTACCATCCACAATCATGAATTTACAAACAAGAAATCGGCCTGAAACAAAAACCATTCGGTCTTTTGAGGTTCCGGAAAGTCGTTTTTTTCGTTTGAACTCCGGGCACCAAATTCACCTTTCCTCCCCATGCCCTATTGGTGTAGTAAGGGTCGAGTTTTTCTGGGCAGCCGGGTCTTTTCATCAGACAAAACCCTATGTAGCCACCCTGGCAAACGACTTGTTGTTTTCGGGCAATGATGCTCGGAGCGAATTCGATGTTGTTGAATATCTCGATTTCCTGGGAGCCACACACAGAACCGAATGTGGTCATTTGGGTTCCTCTGTTGTAATTAGGGCGAGTAGAAAGAACATTTTGGAGGCGTTCCAATGGTCTTTGGAAAATATTCATTTGGCCAACTACCCCGATAAAGAACTACAATCAGCGAAGTTGGTTAGGGCCGCATCACTGGAAAGGCAACAAAAAACCCCAAAATATTGGTCAAGTCGTATCGCCCTTGAAACCATTTATGGCAAAAATCACACGTTGGGTATTCATGGAAACCCAATTGATTATCAAAATATTGAGCGCCTAGATTTGTTGGATTTTAAGTCGCGTGCTTTCCAAATTAACAATTTGATGTTGTTTGTTTCGGGTGATACAGACGCTGGGTTACTCGATGGTTTTTCTGAGATTCTCTCCAAATACCCAGGGAACCCCGTTTCTATTTTGCAACACCAATTTGAAGGGTCCGCGACCCCCTATGATAAACACATTCTCTATCCCATAGAAGGAACCAACCAGGTAAGTGTGTGTTTGGGTAAACACGTAAAACCGAAAGACCAGCGTGAGCGTTTTGGTTTAACACTGCTTAATTTGGTGTTGGGTGGGTATTTTGGTTCCCGCTTGATGCAAATTCTGCGTGAAGAAAAAGGTTTAACCTATGGCATTGGTTCTTATTTCAAACCTGCCTTTAACGATTACACATGGACAATTTCTGGTGATTTAAAAAGTGATAACATTGATGAGGCCATCGCGGTTATTCATGAAATTTTCGCCGAATTGAAAGCAGAGCCCATTACAGAGGAAGAATTAGACAAAATAAAACAATACTACTCGGGACAGTTTAGGGGTGGGTTTGATGGTCCATTTGCCATGGGTGGGAAATTCCAACACGCAATGTACCACGGCTTAACCATGGATTATTACAGCACTGTTTTGCCAGGAATCTGGTCAATCACACCCGAAGAGATCTTGGTGTTGGCAAACAATTATTTAGATCCAAATGCGTTTATACATGTACTTTCAGGAGACACCTCGAAAACATAAAGCAAACAAACTTGCGGAACACACCCAACATATTGATTTGGTTTTCTCTCGTGATTGCAACAAAACTCAGTGCTGTTGTGGTTCCCGCCACTGTTTATCGGGCTTGTTTGGATCGTCCAACATTTACGCTTACAGTTAGCCTTTCTCCACCGTCAGATGCTTGCGGAAGTTTTAAACATCACAGATTGTATGGAAGAGAAGATGGGTTGTCGCCGTGGAAATTGCTCAAAGAGTTTTACACGTTAAACACTTTTGTGATGAGCACAACCCTGCCCAACACCAAATCTTGGGAGATTTACGTGTCCACGTCCTTTGCTTGTAATGGAAAAGATAGTTTGGTTTCCAACCACGTGTATGTTGATAATCAAGCGCCTGCACAATTCGAGCCCGATAGCATTTCTGTAGAATACAATACCCAACGGGTTGTTGCGGGCTGGAGAAAACCCGTAGATCCAGATATTTTGGGTTATAGTTTGTTCAAACTCTCTGGGGGTGGTAATGCGCTCATAAAAGACACGTTTAGTACTTTTTATCGTTTCGACACCTCAACATTCAACCCCAAAAACAGCAACAACAACTTCTCAATTGCTGCTTTTGACAGTTGTTTAAATGGTGGTTTGCTAAGCAATTACCACTCTCCAATTAATCTAATAGTTCAAAAAGACGCTAAGTTCTGGTGTTCCAAAAAAACAATTTTGACTTGGTCAAAATACAAAGGATGGACAACTGAAAAATACACCATTTGGCGGTTTTGTATCACAGATGGGCGCTGGGATTTATTGGGGTCTATCCCGGCCGATTTGATCAACGACCCGTCTAACTATAGCTTTAGCGACTACACATATGCTTTGAACAAACAATATCGCTATTTTGTTAGGGCGCATCAAAACGGAAAAACCACAACGAGCAGTTCAAACACCATAGATATTGATTACACATTTGCCGCTTCGCAAAAACCCATCTCCTACATCACTGGAGCAAGTGTAATATCCAACGATGTTGTACAAATAGATGCCACATGGAAAAAAGATGGCTCTTTTTCATTTTTAAAATACGAAAAAAACACACCTGGCGGGTGGGTAAACATACACACCACTGCCAACCCGGGCAATGTTTCCTTTAACGATGTTTCTACAAAAACCCAACAAACATTCGCAGAATACCGTGTAATTCGAACCAATGATTGTGGTTTTGCGGACGATACGTCTTATACACACAAAACGATGTTGTTGTCTGAAAATCAACGAGTTATATCGTGGACACCTCACACAGGTTGGGCAAATAGCGTCCTCAACACAGACTTTGATTATCATCTTGAACAAAAGGCGGGTTTCACGTGGAACGAGGTTTTTTCGGGCAAAACCAACAGCTACACGGTTGCCCCAAATGTTTATGGTAATCAGGTGTTTCGGGTAAAAATATACAGCAACGATGGGAAACTACCCATTAACTACGAACTATACTCTAATGAAAAATCTGTTTGTCTTGGTTTTGA